>JAILKW010000126.1 GCA_024693455.1 Lachnospiraceae bacterium | reverse complement strand
TCTGTGAAAGTGGATGGTGAAAATGGTATCGATAATAACACCGGTATATAACGGAAGTAAATATCTTCCTGAAACAATAGAGTCCGTTATCAGACAAACCTATACAGATTGGGAAATGATAATAGTAGATGACGGCTCATCTGATGACTCCTATGAAATTGCCAAAAATTACAGTGAAAAAGATGACAGGATAAAAGCTATATCTCAGGAGAACGGGGGCTCGGCCGCAGCAAGAAACAACGGGATCAGAAAGGCCCAAGGAAGATATATAGCATTGCTTGATGCTGATGATCTTTGGGAAGAAAACTTTCTCGAGGAACAGCTCAAATTAATGAAGAAAAAGGATTGTGTCTGTGTATATTCTTCTTACAAATATATTGATGAAAACGGAGTATTCACGGGGAAGGAAGTTAAGGCACCGGTCAGGATAACATACGAAGATATGTGCATTATGAATTATATAGGCTGTCTTACCGGGCTTTATGATTCTCAAAAATACGGAAAGATTTATTTGAGAGAAGAGCTTAAAAGTTTAAGGGATGATTATGCATATTGGCTTGATATTGTAAGACTTGAAAATGAGGCTTACGGTAATCCCAAAAGACTTGCAAGATACAGAGTTCTTCCGGGGTCAACAACGGGTAAAAAAACAAAATTGATAAAAGTTCAGTATAAGTTTTACAGAGATTATCTGGGACTGCCTTTATTGATAAGCATCAGAAATCTTATTGTATGGGGAGTGTCGGGTATTTTTAAATTTATAATAAAATGAAAGATCAACTTACAAAAAAAGAAATTCAAAATGAATTGTTTTCCATGCTGTGTGTGTTTGATGATTATTGCACGCAGCATGATCTTAAATATTTTCTCATAGGCGGGACCTTGCTCGGCGCGGTAAGACATAAAGGATTTATCCCATGGGACGATGATATAGATGTTGGAATGCCAAGAGATGATTATGAGAGATTCCTTGATCTTGTAAGGTCAGAGCCCGTAGCGGAAAATTTATATGTCATATCTTCAAGAGAGGGAGATTTCGACCTGCCTTTTTCCGAACTTTTGAATAAAGAAATAGTTTTGGAAAGACCTAAGATGGAGTTCCTTGACGAAAAGGACAGAGTGAAAAATCTCTTCCTTGACGTCATACCGATAGATGGATTTCCGGATAGCAGGTTAATGTCATCTGTGCTTATGACAACAATGGATATGCTTAGGAATCTTACGACCGCCTCAAAGGCTAAGATGTTTCACGGAACAACTTTTGCAAGAGCTGTTTTAAAAACGCCCAAGGTCATGTTTGCCAGGATCATAGGAAGAGCAAGATTAGTCAGGATAATGGAAAAGATCGCGCTGAGATCTCCTTATTCGGAATGCAGATATATGGGAGTTGTTACAAACGGTCTTTACGGAGTCGGAGAAAGATATGAAAAGGCAAAGGCCTTTCCTGAAACTAAGGTTAGTTTTGAAGGAAGACTGTTTCCTGCTCCCGCATGCTACGACGAGTATTTAACGGGTATCTACGGAGATTATATGAAATTGCCTCCAAAGTCGGAGCAGAAGGATCGTCATGTAGTTACGGCACGCAGGATCGGACTTAAAAAAGACCTTTCCAATGCCGAGATAAAGCAGGCTCTTTTATATATGCTAAAGAAATTTGATGATCTTTGCACGAGGCTTGATGTCAGATATTCTCTTGCCGGAGGATCCTTGCTCGGAGCAGTAAGGCATAAGGGTTTTATTCCCTGGGATGATGATATAGATGTGGGTATACCAAGGCCGGATTACGAGAGGTTTTGCAGGATAACAAGAAACAGGACTCTTGATAACGGTCATATTCATTTCATAAGTGAACATGATCCTAAGTGGCCTCTTCCTATAGCAAAAATGTATGACGACAGGATAGCCGTTGATTTTGAGTATAAAAAGGAAGATGCGCATGACGGGCTTTGGATCGATATACTACCGGTTGACGGAATGCCTGAAAAGCAGAGCACTTTGAAATGGCATTTCAAAAAGCTGGATTTTTACAGGACAATGCTTTATATGTCTATTGCAGATCCAAATAAGGGAACTACCGGGTTCCGGAGACTTGTTAAAAAAATAATGCAGCCGGTTTTTTGTGTTTTGTCGTGGAAAGTTTGGAAAAAGCTGATCCTTTTTGAATCCAAAAGGTATGATTTTGACAAGTCCTCACACGTAGGAATTGCTGCTTCCGGATTATACGGACCGGGAGAAAGTGTCACAAAAAACACAGAGTGTAAAGAGATGGATTTTGAAGACATGAAAGTACGTGGAACTGTTATGTGGGAGGAATAC
>JAILKW010000117.1 GCA_024693455.1 Lachnospiraceae bacterium | reverse complement strand
TCCCATGGTAGGTGTTTTTGATACGGCTTTCCATCAGTCAATGCCGGAAAAAGCATATATGTACGGAATTCCTTATTCATTCTATGAAAAATATCGTATCAGAAAATACGGTTTCCACGGAACTTCTCATTCATATGTATCTAAGAGAGTTTGCGAAGTTGCCGGAAGAGATCTGGCCAAGACAAAGACTATTGTTTGCCATCTCGGCAACGGCTCAAGTATTTGTGCGGTTGACGGAGGCAAATCAGTAGATACTTCCATGGGTCTTTCACCTCTTGAAGGACTTATGATGGGAACACGCTGCGGCGAGCTTGATCCTTCTGTTGTAGAGTTTATCGCAAATAAAGAAGGTCTTGATGTTTCGGGAGTTCTTCAGATACTCAATAAAAAGTCGGGAGTTGAGGGTATCTCAGGTGTATCCTCCGACTTCAGAGATCTTTGGGCTGCTGCCAACGAGGGCAATGAGAAAGCAAAACTGGCACTCGATATGTTCTGCTATAAAGTAGCTAAATTTATCGGATCTTATGCAGCAGTTCTTAATGGTGTGGATCTTATCGCATTTACTGCAGGTGTTGGTGAAAATGACACGGCAGTAAGAGAGAAGGTTTGTGAATATCTTACATATCTTGGCATTACACTTGATAAAGAGGCTAATAATGTTCATGGGGAAGAAAAGCGTATAAGCACGGATGATTCCAAAATCGAAGTTTATGTTATCCCTACCAACGAAGAACTTGCAATAGCAAGAGAAACGGTTGCTTTGGTTAAGTAATATATCGCATAAATTATGCAGCCCCGATATTATTGTTATCTGGCAGGAGCTTTGTCTCTTAGCATTAGTGCAGGTGGGGCGCGTCATTAAATAAAAAGTCATCAGACAGGAGATGATCCCTGTTTGATGACTTTTAACTTAGTCGGAGAAATCCCCCACCTCTAAGCGTCAGCGTAGGTGGGGGTTATGACGAGCGAGTCTTGACTATTTATTCGGTCTTTCTTGTAAATTCGTTTGGTATACTGTGATGACAACGGGCTGTCATTGCGGCTCGGTGAAGATCTGAAGAGCGGATATCAAGTGATAAGAGACGACTGACTTCGTCAGGTATATCCCAGGCATTGTTTTCGTCACGCTTGATCTCACCGGGTGACATGAAAAGTAAAATACCGGCATTTTCTTTGATAGAAGAAAGAAGCTCTTTTCCTTTTCCCGTAGATGCAAGTATCCTCATATAAGGAGCATATGAAAGGGAACGGAGTGCTTTTGTGTCATCAGCTTTTATACCGAGTAAAATATGTATAAGCACACGCATTATATGAGTTCTTGTTATGTCTTTTGATTTAAGACTGTCTGCAAAAGAGGATATTGAACGATAATTATTCACTTCGTTTTTGATCTTGTTTGAAAGCGACTCATTGCAGTCATCAAATACCGTGTAATCATCATTTGCAAGTAATGCGGCATGAAGCAACAGATCAAAGTCTTTGGTAAATACGAATTCATTTTCGGAAAGATCTTCGGTCATCATGTTTGATGCGGTAACCGGCATTACATTCTGAAGCATGTCTGCAGCCTTGATGCGGTCTGTTTTTTCATCATGATCGGGTATGACAGCTTCTTCGATGTATGTTCTTATTGCAGCTGCCGATACGATACCCTCCGAGGTGACAGCTGCTTCGGAATCATTATGTATGCTTTCTTTTCTTTCTATAGGATAAATATCCATATTATTATCAAAATATAAAACAGCCCGTGCATATTCCACAGCAAGTATGTTATTGGACTTGGAAAGAAAGTCTGATATTTTACTTAAATCGTATTCTGCTTCGTTATCGCTTGAAAGGCTTTTGGTAAGAGCCTTTGCTCTTGCTACCGGGAAGGAATCCCCTGCTTTAAGTGCGTTCTTTAGCGTAAACGTATAGGTATCATCTTCTTTATTAAGGGTTGAAGCACAGAGCATGATAAGCTCTTTGTCGGGGTCTTCACAGGCAAAAACAAGTGTTTTAACACCGGCTTTTTTTAAAAGAGCAACACCGGTCCTGGCAAATTCCCTTGCGGAAGCAGTGCATCCGCAGACAGGGATCTCAATCACAAGATCGGCTCCGTTTTGAACCGCCATTTTGGCGCGGCTGTGTTTACTTACGATGGCAGCTTCTCCTGTCTGCGTAAAGTCTCCGCTCATTGCAACTATAACGGCTGCCTGCGGAAAGATATCGTGTGCGGTGCCAAGCAAATAGTCATGGCCTTTATGAAAAGGATTAAATTCTGCAATAATTCCGATTTTCTCCATAATTATCCTCCTGTTTCGTTTTTTATTTATTTTGCATTATTTAAAATATAAATGCAATAAAATAATATGATGGAACATCCTTTATTTCAGACTTTTCAGGGGAAAGAATAATTTTGGATAAATCCTTGACAACAAAAACGAAAGTGCGTATAATATGAGCGTTGCGTACATATTGCGCATTTAGGAGCATATCATGAAGATAGATCTTACCAAAATACTTGAAAAGGCAGATTCGACTGAGAGTTATGCCGGTGAATATGAAGTAGAAAGTATAATATTTTCAGGTATGCCCACACCTGTTTTAGTAAAGCCGTTTACGGTTTTTGTTTCTAATGAAGGCGGAAGCAGACTCGGTATAAAGTTTGATATTACCGGAGAGGCAACACTTTCCTGCAGCAGATGCCTTAAAGAAGTAAAACAGGGATTCGGATTCGAAGTTGACGAAGTCTTTACTATCAAAGATGAAAAGGTCATTGTTGATCCGGATGAAGATGGAGAGTGGTTCGCTGATAACGAAGTGGATATCGATCAGATGATCTCAGACGAGATACAGCTTACGCTTCCGACCGGTGTTTTGTGCAGGGAGGACTGCAAGGGACTTTGTCCTGTTTGCGGATGCGATCGTAACCTGAAAGAGTGTGGTTGTGATACTACCGTACTTGATCCACGTATGGCGAAATTTCTTGATTTTAAAATCGATTTATAAGGAGGTGTAAGCATGTCAATCTGTCCTAAGAACAAATCTTCCAAAGGAAGAAGAGACAGAAGAAGAGCGAATTGGAAGATGTCCGCTCCGACTCTGGTTAAGTGCTCAAAGTGCGGTGAACTTATGATGCCGCATCGTGTTTGCAAGAACTGTGGCACATATAATAAGAGAGAGATCATAAGTGTTGATTAATTAAAGAGACTGCTGTTGCAATCGCGCAATGGCAGTTTTTTTGTGCCTTGATTATTTATTTCAATTGGTGTATAGTTGCAAAGTGGTAATTATCCGTCTATAAAAGAAGGAGTTGTGATAGTTATGCCAAAGATCATAAAGGTTGCAGTTGATGCTATGGGTGGGGACAATGCTCCCGATGAGATCGTAAAAGGTGCTGTTTCCGCTGCCCGAAAGTCATCGAATTTAGAGATATACCTTTGCGGTATACCTTCTGCCATAAACAGTGTTCTTGATAAAACGGAAAATGTTCCTTCCGAGAGAATACATATAATAGAAGCAACGGAAGTTATAGAGACTGCCGAGCCGCCGGTTGCGGCTATCAGAAAGAAAAAGGATTCATCCCTCGTAAAAGCGCTTAACCTTGTTAAAGAAGGAGAAGCAGACGCAGTGGTTTCAGCCGGTTCGACCGGAGCGATCCTTGTGGGAGGTCAGGTAATAGTAGGAAAGGCAAAGGGTATCAAAAGAGCACCTCTTGCGCCGCTCATCCCGACTAAAAGAGGAGTTTCACTGCTTATCGACTGTGGCGCAAATGTGGATCCGAGACCTGAACATCTTCTTTCTTTTGCCAAGATGGGTGCTATTTATATGGAGCATGTCATGGGAGTTCCCAACCCGACTGTCGGTATCGTTAATATCGGAGGGGAAGAGGAAAAGGGAAATGCTCTTGTTAAAGAAACTTTTCCTTTGCTTAAGGAATGTAAAGATATCAATTTTGTCGGAAGTGTTGAAGCGAGAGATATTCCGCATGGAGCCGTTGATGTAGCGGTTACCGATGCATTTTCGGGTAATGTTATATTAAAGACTTATGAAGGTGTCGGAGCTGTTCTCATAAGCGAGATCAAGGCAGGACTTACGTCTTCGCTTAAGGCAAAGATCGGAGCATTGCTTTCTAAGAGCGCACTTAAGAAAACACTTAAAAGATTTGATGCTTCCGAATATGGCGGAGCACCGCTTTTGGGACTTAAAGGTCTCGTTGTAAAAGCACATGGAAGTTCAACGGAAAAAGAAATTCGAAATTCCATTCTGCAGTGTCGCAAATTTATGCAGCAGGATATCCTTGGGAAAATAGAGCAGGGATTAAATTCGTAAAATAAAAATATAGGAATCGTGATATTTTAGATCAGGAGGATTTAATAATGGAATTTGATATGCTTAAAAAGATTATAGCAGAAGTACTGGGTGTCGATGAAAATGAGATAACCATGGAGACTACATTTGTTGATGATCTGGGAGCAGATTCCCTTGATGTATTTCAGATCATTATGGGAGTAGAGGATCAGCTGGGAATCGAAGTGGATAATGAAGCAGCCGAAACTATCGTTTCTGTGGGTGATGCTGTTGAACTAATTAAAAATACAGCTGCTTCAGCTGATTGATGCGATAGCTTACCTCCGGTGAATGGCACGGATTTTCAGCGAAATTTGCTGTTTCGCAGCGAAAATCCGGCCGGAGAAACGCTCAAGATCAGCCTTTTCCTAAGTTTTAGAATATGGATTGGAACAAAATTTAATATGGATACCAAAGATTTGGAAGAAAAGATTGGATATCAGTTTAAGGACAGTCAGCTTCTTTTGACCGCACTTACACACAGTTCTTATGCCAATGAATACGCAAACAGCGAGGCATGTGAGTGTAATGAGAGGATGGAGTTTCTTGGGGATGCGGTTCTTGAAGTGATATCCAGTGAGTTTTTATACAATAAATATACAAATATGCCCGAGGGAGACCTTTCTAAATTAAGAGCCTCCATCGTCTGTGAGCCGACCCTTGCTTCAATTGCGAAGGAGCTGGGACTCGGCGGTTTTTTGCGCCTTGGAACAGGTGAGGACAAAACAGGCGGAAGAAACAGGGCATCGGTAACCTCTGATGCGCTTGAAGCACTCATCGGAGGTATTTTTTTGGATGGAGGTATGGAATGTGCGAAAAAATTCGTACACAGGTTCATACTTACGGATATAGAAAATAAAAAGCTGTATCATGATTCAAAAACCGTACTGCAGGAAATATTACAGGAAAAGGGACTTGGCCTACCCATTTATGAAATCGTTGGAGAAAAAGGTCCCGATCATGCAAAAAGTTATGTAGCCATAGTAAGGACCGGGGACAAGATCCTCGGCTCCGGAGAGGCGGGATCAAAGAAACATGCACAGCAGGAAGCGGCTTATAAGGCACTGGTGGCATTGGACAAAGTAAAAGAAACCAACATCATATAATACGAGGTATATATGTATCTTAAAAGTATACAGATGCACGGCTTCAAATCGTTTGCGAATAAGATCGTGCTGGATTTTCACAACGGAATAACGGGAATAGTAGGACCTAACGGAAGCGGTAAAAGTAATGTTGCCGATGCTGTAAGATGGGTACTCGGAGAACAGTCTGCCAAGCAGCTTCGAGGAAGCAGCATGCAGGATGTTATTTTTTCGGGAACAGAGAACCGTAAACAGCAAAGCTATGCTTATGTGTCCATAACCCTCGATAATTCGGACCATGTTCTTCCCATAGATTTTGAGGAAGTAACCATAACAAGAAGGGTTTTCAGATCGGGAGAGAGCGAGTATCTGTTAAACGGAACAAACTGCCGTCTTCGTGATGTCAATGAGCTTTTTTACGATACCGGTATCGGAAAAGAGGGATATTCCATTATAGGACAGGGGCAGATAGAAAAGATCCTTTCCGGAAGACCTGAGGAAAGAAGAGAACTCTTTGATGAAGCCGTAGGTATTGTTAAGTATAAAAAACGAAAGGCGGCTTCCATAAAGAAGCTTCAGGAGCAGGAAGAGAATCTTACCCGTGTAAGTGATATTTTGGCGGAGCTCGAGCGCCAGGTCGGACCGCTTGAAGAGCAGGCAAAGACGGCAAGAGAGTTTCTGGCCAAAAGAGAGAAACTAAAAAAATTCGATATCAACATGTTTCTTATGGAAACGGAACGTATCGAGGGAGAGCTTGACAAGATAAACGGTGATTATGACCGTGCCTCACAGGAACTTAAATCCAGGCAGGAAGAAAATGAAAAGATAAGAGATCAATATTACAAACTCGAGCAGCAGATCACTGCCATGGATGAAAAGATCTCAAAACTGCGCGATGACAAAAGTGAAGCATCAATAACAAAAGAAAAACTGGAAAATCAGATCCTTCTTTTGGAGGAGCAGATAAGATCAGCCAAAACGTCAGATGAGACGAATGCCAAAAGGCGTGTCGAAATTGAGGGATTGAAAAAGGAACATGTTGCTGCACAAGAGGAATATATCGAGCAGGAAGCCGAGATAAAAAAGACTTTGGATGAAGTTTCGGAAAGACTTTCAAAAGCAAGAGATGATTATAAAAAACTTGAAGAGGCCATAAGTCTTGCAAACTCCAAAATAGAAGAAAACAATAAAGAACTTCTTTTGCTTATGGAGCAGCGTGCCAGGATAAGTTCCGAGGAGGAGGGAAACCGTACTCTTTTGGAACAGACAAATATCAGACGCTCACAGCTGACTTCAAGGATCCTCTCGAGGAAAACCCGTGAAGAGCTTTATGAGAACGAAAAAAACGAAAAGCAGGAAGCTTTTGAAAAGGCAAAAGCAGATCACGAAAATTTCAAAGCGGAGTTAGATGCTCTCAGAAAAAACAGAGATGAGATAAAGCAAAAACAACGCATGCTTCGGGATGAAGAAAATACATGCAGGGAAGAACTTACCAAAAAGAAAGCGCTTCTTGAATCCTTGCAGAATATCGCTGAAAGATATGAAGGTTACGGAAGATCTGTAAAAGCCATAATGGAAAAGAAGGAACTTTCCGAAGGCATTTGCGGAGTTGTTGCGGATCTTATCCATGTTGATAAGAAATACGAGACGGCTATAGAGACCGCTCTCGGCGGAAACATTCAAAATATTGTTACAGAAGACGATCAAAAGGCAAAGGAGCTTATAGCTTTCCTGAAAAAAGAAAAGGCCGGACGTGCAACTTTTCTTCCGCTTAATACGGTTAGAATGAGAGATGGATTTGCAAAAGAAGATGCACTTTCGGAAAAGGGAGCGATAGGTGTTGCCGACAGTCTGGTTTCTTTTGACAATAGATACGAAGCTGTAGCATCCCATCTTCTTGGGAATATAATGATATGCGATACAGTAGACAATGCGCTTTCCATAGCAAAAAAATATAAGCAATCCCTTCATATAGTAACACTTGAAGGAGAGTATATAAGACCCGGCGGATCCTTATCAGGCGGAAGTTTTAAACATAATGCCAATCTTCTCGGCAGAATGAGACAGATAGATGAGCTTGAGAAGAAAATAAAAGAACTCGGTGAGAAAGAAGAAAAGATAAAAGAAGAGTTATCGGGACTTGATGAAACATCCAAAAACATCCTTTCGGATATTCAAAGCGGTGAAAATAAACTCTCCGAACTTGCGATTGAGGAAAATACGGCAAAGCTAAATTTATCACATGCTACGGAGCAGGTAGAGGAAAGCAAGCTGGCTGCGGATTCACTTAAGGAAGAGGGAGAAAAACTTGAGGAAACTCTTCGTACCATCGAAAATGAAAGGCAGTCTATCGAGACAAAGAAGTTGGAATCCCAAAACAGGGAAGAACAGCTCAAGAATGAAACAAAGGAATTAGGTAAAGAACTCGATAAAAATATCTACATGGAAACTTCTGCGGCTGCAAGTGTCAGAGAGATAGAACTGGAAGAAGCTACGGCAAAGCAAAGAGAGGATAATGCTCTTGAAAATCTAAACCGTATCAAAGAAGAAATATCAAGAGATGATTTTAATCTTAAAAAGCTTTCCGACGAGGCATTGGGCGTTGAAGAAGACACCAAAAAGAAAGAAGAAGATATAATCAGGATCAGGGAGACTATAGCTGCAGCAGGTGTTAAGATAAGCAATCTTGATGAGGACTATAAAAAGTCGCTTGAAGAAAAAGACAGGATGAATACCGATCATAAGAATTTCTTCTCACAGAAGGAGGAACTTACATCGGTAATTTCAACTCTTGAAAAAGAGATAATGCGTCTTGAAAACATAAGAGAAAAGAATGAAGCTTATGCTCATGAACAGAGCAATTATATGTGGAATGAATACGAGCTTACCCTTCGTCAGGCAAAGGAACTGCGTGATCCGGAGCTTAATGACAGGGATGAAATGAGAAAAGAGATTTCCACGCTAAAGAGCGATATAAGACAAATGGGCAGTGTAAATGTTAATGCCATCGAGGAGTACAGAGAAGTTTCCGAAAGATATGAATTTTTAAGTACACAGCATACGGATCTTACGGAGACAAAAGAAAAGCTTATCGGCATTATCGATGAACTTGATACCGGAATGAGAGAACAGTTTTCAAAAGGATTTGCAGACATCAGGGTTGAGTTTGATAAGGCCTTCAAGGAACTTTTCGGAGGCGGAGCGGGCAATCTCGAACTTCAGGAGGATGAAGACCTTTTGGAATCGGGAATAAAGATAATAGCTCAGCCACCCGGGAAAAAACTCCAAAATATGATGCAGCTTTCAGGTGGAGAAAAGTCGCTTACAGCAATAGCGCTTTTGTTTGCGATCCAGAATTTAAAGCCATCGCCGTTTTGTCTTTTGGACGAGATCGAGGCAGCTCTTGATGATTCGAACGTTGACCGTTTTGCAAGCTATCTGCATAAGCTTACAAAAAATACACAGTTCATCGTTATCACACACAGACGCGGTACAATGAACACATCCGACAGACTCTACGGTATTACCATGCAGGAAAAGGGAATATCCACTCTTGTTTCGGTAAACCTTGTGGAAGCGGATCTGGATGATTAACCGGAGGAATAAATGGGATTTTTTAGTAAGAAAAAAGAAGAAGAGGAAATCATAGAAGACGAATGGCATGTGCCTACCGAGGAAGAATGGGAGGTCATGAAGCAGGAAGTCGCGGAAAAAGTTGAGCGTGAATTAAGAGAAGAAGAGGAACGCAAACTTTCCAACAGGCTTTCTGCGGGACTTGCCAAGACAAGGGAAAGCTTTATCAGAAACATCGACTATGTTTTTGGAGGCTTTGCCAATATAGATGATGAATTTTATGAAGAACTCGAAGAAATACTTATAACGGGAGATCTGGGAGTCAGAACCACCACCGAGATACTTGACAATATCAAAGAGACGGTAAAACGCGATAAAATAAGTGATCCCAAGGAGTGCCGTCAGGTACTTATAGATAACATAAAATCCATCATGGATCTGGGGGAGATTTCTTATGATTTTGAAGAAAAGACCTCAGTTATATTTGTTGTGGGTGTAAACGGTGTCGGAAAGACAACAACCATAGGAAAGCTGTCTTCAAAGATAGTTCTTTCAGGCAAAAAAGTTGTTATAGCCGCGGCTGATACCTTCCGTGCTGCCG
>JAILKW010000048.1 GCA_024693455.1 Lachnospiraceae bacterium | reverse complement strand
CTCCTTGGAATAAATGCTGAAATTAACAGCATCTTCAAGTATAGTGGTTCCAAACGGAAAAACCCGTCCGGCCCTGTATTCAAGTTCACCTGTCTTGTTAGTCGGAAACATATCTATCTGTTTCATATCAATCCCCTTTTCCCTTACCACCGGCTTTTATCAGGAGCAAAACTTCCTGCCCCGCCAAATCCATTATCAAAGTATCCATGCTATGCCTTTTGCAAAAATCATGTGACCTCATCATCCCGGTTTATACGATCAGAATTTTATTATAACATAACTTCTTTTTATTATGTCGGTCAAGCTCTCCTTATTTTTATCATAAAAAAGGCACTTGCAAAATGCAAATGCCTCTTGTTTTCCTAATTCCTGTTTTTCAGGTTTTACTGTCTTTTTTATAAAACCCTCTTTAAAAAGTCAAACATCTCACCACTCCAGCCCTGCGCCGAATTACCGAAGGCAAGACCACATCCGTGCCCGCCTGTCGGATAAAGATGGGTTTCATGCTCTATCCCATACTTTTCCAGAGCTTTTTCATAATATGTCGTGTTAACACATGGTACACAGTCATCGTCTTCACACGCCCAGGCAAATGCCGGTGGATAAGTCTCATTTACGATCTCTTCCACACTCAGCTTCTCTCTTAGCTCATCATTAAACCCGGTTACATTTTCCGCACTTTCCTTATGGGTATCTTCCTTTTTCAACGTAATTACAGGATAACCTGCGACAACTGCATTTGGCTTACCTTTCGGTAAAAGTTCTTCTGCCAGGCCTGCTGCCGAAGCGACCAGATGACCACCTGCGGAAAAACCTACCGTAACCACCTTATCTGTATCAATCCCGTACTCATCCGCATTATCTCTTACGTAAGCTACCGCTTCCAAAAGATCCATCTGCGCATTCGGATATTCTGCATTCTGCGCGATCCGGTAATTGAGCATAAAGCAGCGATAACCCTTATCTTCCATGCGGATCTGTATCGGAGTTCCCTCATTTTGAAAGCTTACACATAAATATGCTCCTCCGGGACAGATAACTGCCGCCGGCTTTTTTACTTCCTTATCTTTGACCACAGGAACGATAATAAAACTGCAATCCGGATTTGTCGGCTCATCCGTTGCCTTTGGTTTCCAGTCTCTCCAATCCCTTAAATGGAGGCATCTTCTTTTTCCGTTTTGTATATCAAGTACCAGATTGGCTGTATCCACAAGCTGATCCGAAACTCCCCTTAGATCGTCTCCCCAGGAAGTTTTCTGAAGAAAAGCTGCTGCCCTAAGAGGCTCATTCTCATATTTTTTCTGAAAGAAATCCAATGTTTCTTCAAGAAACAAAAATCTCATCCAATTTTTCATATCCGGCCATTCCATTATCTCACGGAAGGTATTCATTGTTGTAAAATACATATTTTACCTCTCAATCCTATAAATACTTATTTTAAACAAATTTCAAAAACTACCGGATATGTGGTATTTAGCTTGGGCGCACGGATCATTAATCCTTCACGGGTAAAGTTAAACTCCACCTTACCATCCGAACCTAATAGTCTTATATTATCTGCGACTCCTCTGAATTTATCCTCAAACTTCGGATCTTTGTTGTCTGCTGCCATCTCCGAAAGACAGTACCTGCCATCTTCTGATTCCTTCATCACCAAAGCATATAAACGATCACCTTTTACCGTATAACGTATATCCTGTGATGTGAATCCGTAATCATCTACTTCGGAAAATCCTCCGTTATTGATCTTTGTCGGACCCTCTCCGTTGCATCTCCAAACGTAAGAATCATAAATCGCAGCTCCGTTTATTTCAAGCCACTTTCCAATGTGATCTAATATATTCTGCTCTTCCTTGCAAATGCTTCCATCTGCTTTTGGACCGACATTTAAAAGTAAATTACCATTCTTTGCCACAACGTCCACCAGTGTCTGTACCAGACTCTCCGGGGTACGGAACTTATTTCCCGTCGTATAGCACCAGGAATTCAACGCAGTTGATGTATCGGTCTGCCAGTAAAACGGAGGAGCTACTTCCATCTGACCACGCTCTACATCCAAAAGTCCTGCACCAAACGCAAAAGCATCATATTTGTAGCATAAAACTACCTCCATATTCCACTCGCTGGCACGATCATAATAGTACGCGATCATCTTTTTTACATAAGGTCTGGCTGCCACATGCTGAATCCACCAGTCAAAGTATAGAACCTTGGGCTTTACCCTGTCAATCAGCTCACATGTTCTTACCAGCCAGTCCTCTAAAAATTCCTGTGATGGAAAAGGCTCTGATTTTGGATCAAAATAATTATCATTTTCCAGTTTCACCGTTGGCCAATACAGATCTTCTCTACCTGAATTATCAGCTATGTCACTGTCAAATTCCCTTCCATGGTCAAAAAAGAACCAGTGTTCCATACGGTGCGAGGAAGTTCCCATGTTCATATCGTTTCTTTCACAGGCATCTTTTAATTCACCAATGATATCTCTGTGCGGACCCATATCTGCCGAATTCCATTTTGAAAATTCCGATTTATAAAGCTGAAATCCGTCATGATGCTCTGCAACGGGAACCATATATTTTGCTCCGGACTTCTTAAACAACTCTACCCATGCATCCGGATCAAACTTTTCTGCCTTAAACATGGGGATAAAATCTTTATAACCAAATTCTTTATGCGGCCCGTAAGTTTCCACATGATGCTTATAATAATCTTCGGATTGCATATACATAAATCTTGGATACCATTCGCTGCCCCATTCCGGCACCGTGAACACACCCCAATGGATAAAAATGCCAAACTTAGCTTTTTTAAACCATGATGGCGTCTCATAATTTTGCAATGATGCCCACTCATCCTTATACGGACCCTTAGCAATAACATCATCTATTCTTTTCAATTCTTTTTCATACATATATTTAATACCCGCTTCAGATCATATCTTCGCTTTAATATCATCAACCGATGTCCCGATATACAAAGTCTCGTCATCATCGGCTTCTACATCAATTACCACATCAGCAAAATATCCTGCTGCCACATTAACCTTACCAAATCCGCATAATTTACGGTATTTACCGTTCTTATGATCTTTGTAAACCTCGATTACTTCTTTACCGTCTGCTTTTCCGGTGTTTTCAATCGTAACCACTACCTGTGTTTTATGATCCACGGATAACAGTCTTTTTATGCCGTCTATTTTAAATTCCGTATATGAAAGTCCATATCCAAAAGGAAAGAGGGGTTTTATATTATGTGCAGTCAAATATCTGTACCCCACCTCGTCCTTTTCCGTATAATGAACTTCACCTTCAGTTCCGAATTCGCCTACGCAATGAGCCGAACAATCCTCTAATTTTTTATAGAATGAAACCGGAAGCTTTCCTGACGGATTTATATGTCCGAGTAATACTTCCGCCAGGGCTTTTCCGCCCTCCATACCGTTATAAAACATCCAAACGAGTGCCTTTGTATTATCGATCCAGGAATCCATCTCAACCGGATTTCCGCCTATCATTACAACCGGCATATCGGGACACAGGCTGTGGAGCTCGTTTATAAGTTCAGGCTGCCCATAAGGAAGTGACATATCCTTGCGATCATATCCTTCCTGATCCTCATCATGATTTAATCCTCCAATGAAGATCACATGGTCGTAGTTGCCGTTTCGAGCAGCCGAAATTGCCTGCTCGTAAAGCTCCTTCCTCTCCTTTTCAAGTTGCTTTTTTTGCTCTTCTTTCCTGCTTTCCTCTGAATTTTCCTGATCTGTCAAAGATGTTGCCTGCCATGAAGCATCCTGTGCTTCCGATGCTCCGCTCGTATATCCCTGAACATAATCAACAGTTGCATTTCCGCCAAGAAGCATCTGCAATCCCTGGAGAGGAGTAAGTTCGTAAAATGCCTTGATCTCTGCGCTTCCACCGCCGGCTGCATGCTTTTTATCCGCATTCTCTCCGATCAGAAGAATTTTTTCACCCTGTTTTACATTAAGCGGTAATACCTTGTCGTCCTTACCTTCATTTTTCAAAAGTACGATAGACTCTTCGCCCACCTTTAATATGGCATCATGATGCTCACGAGTATTATAGGCTCCGGCTTTCCGCTTACCGTCAAGCATATGAAGTCTTTGCATAAGCACCAATATATGTAAAACCTTTTCATCGATAAGTTCTTCTGATATTTCTTTTGCCTTTATCTTTTCTTTTAACGGTTCTGCCATATAATAGTCATCGAAATTATCAGTTACATTCATCTCAACATCTATTCCGGCTTCTGCCGCAATATCTGTATCATGAACTCCGCCCCAGTCGGATACAACAACTCCGTCAAAGCCCCATTTTTTACGAAGGACCTTGTTTAACTGGGTAACACTCTGACAACAATGCTCTCCCTTGATCTTGTTATACGCCCCCATAACAGAATGAACACCGGCTCGTTTGACCGCTGCTTCAAATGCAGGATAATAAATTTCTTCCAATGTCTCATCGTCTACAAAAGTATCTACATTTAAACGGTCGGTTTCCTGATTATTGGCAGCAAAATGCTTGATACAGGCTGATACATCCCAGTTTTGAACACCTTTAATAAAAGGCACTGCAAGCTCTTTTGTAAGATAAGGATCTTCGCTGAAATATTCAAAATTTCTTCCGCATAAGGGTGAGCGTTTAATATTAACACCGGGGCCAAGGATCATATCTTTCCCCCTGCCTCTTGCTTCTTCGCCCAAAACTTCACCCGACGCTTTGGCAAGGCCGGTATTCCATGTAGCTGCAATGGCACTGTTACAAGGTAAATATGACACCTCATCCCTGCTTGTGCCTATTGCCTGCCAGTGAGCAGGATCAAAATCCTGTCTCACCCCGCAAGGCCCATCTGAAAATGCCATTGCCGGTATACCAAGTCTGGGAACAGCAGCTGTTTTAAAAATCTCAGCCCCATGGATCATACCTATCTTTTCATCGAGAGTCATCTCTCCTATAAGCTGTTTTGCCTTTATTTCATATTCTGCTTGCTGATTCATTTTTTATCTCCACTTAATCAAGGTCAAACTCGAATTTTCCGTTTTCAACATCAAAAGTCTTTCCTTCGTTCATAAATTCCAAATGCGCATTTGAAATCGCTCCGTCCAATTCACCTGATACCTTATTACCGTTTCTTTCGAGTTTAATATCATAAACTATCTCATCACCTTCATAAACTGTTGCGGATGCCCGGTTTTCAAGGCAGTACACTCTGAGTGTGATCTTATCTTTATAAGAATCCGCTGCCTGTTTTTGGTCCATATTTACAGCAATAATACTGTTTTCGCGGATCCAAAGCGGTATCGATAAGTAATCGTGATACTCTTCTCTCCAAACACCGCCTTCAGTAACTTCTCCGGTAAATGCGTTTGTCCATTTACCCTTCGGCAGATAATAAGATACCATACCATCCTCACTAAAGACCGGCGCAACCAAAAGACTGTCTCCCAGCATAAACTGACGATCGAGATAAGCCGTACCTCTGTCATTTTGGAATTCCATAACCATACTTCTCATCATAGGTATACCGGTTTCATGTGTCTTAACAGCCTGACTGTACAGATAAGGCATCAAATGACATTTAAGTTCACTGAATCTGCGTACAACATCCACAGACTCTTCATCATAAACCCAGGGTACTCTGTATGAAGTACTTCCGTGAAGACGGCTGTGAGAGGATAATAATCCAAATGCAGCCCATCTTTTATATACATCGGGTGTGGATGCATCTTCAAATCCACCGATATCATGGCTCCAATATCCGAATCCGCTGCTTGTAAGTGAAAGTCCGCCGCGCAGGGATTCTGCCATCGACTCATAATTGGACCAGCAATCTCCACCCCAATGAACAGGGAATTTCTGACCGCCTACTGTTGCGGATCTTGCAAACAGAACAGCTTCTTTTTCACCTTTATTTTCCGCCAGAACCTCATACACAGCCTGATTATAAAGATATGTATAATAGTTATGCATCTTCATGGGATCCGAACCGTCATACCACATTACATTTTCAGTAGGAATTCTCTCACCGAAATCCGTCTTAAAACAATCGACTCCCATATCTATAAGCTTTTTCAAACCGGCCTTAAACCATGACTTTGCCTTTGGATTGGTAAAATCAACAAGAGCCATACCCGGCTGCCACATATCCCACTGCCATACATCTCCGTTAGTTCTCTTAAGGAAATAACCGTTTTCTACGCCCTCTTTAAACAAGGCTGATGCCTGGCCGATATATGAGTTGATCCATACACAGATCTTAAGTCCTTTTTTATGCATTCTCTCAAGCATTCCTTCGGGATCCGGAAATACCTCTTCATCCCATATAAAATCTGTCCAATGGAATGCTTTCATCCAGCAGCAGTCAAAATGAAAGACCGAAAGAGGTATCCCCCTTTGCTGCATACCGTCTACAAAGCTCATTACGGTTTTTTCATCATAATCCGTTGTAAATGACGTGGAAAGCCAAAGACCGAAGGTCCACTGCGGTGTTAAAGCAGGTTTTCCCGTGATATCAGTATATCTTTCTATAACTTCCTTCATTGTAGGGCCGTTGATAAGGAAATAATCCAGGGTTTCGCCGGGCACTGAAAAAGCAACCTTGCTTACCTGCTCTGTCCCTACTTCAAAGCCTACGCGTTCCGAATGATTTACAAAAACACCGTATCCATTATTGGTAAGATAAAACGGAATGTTTTTATATGACTGATCCGTGCTTGTACCACCGTCTTCATTCCACATATCAAGGCTCTGGCCATTCTTAACAAAGGCTGAAAAATGCTCGCCAAGGCCGTATACCAACTCGCCGACTCTAAGATCGAGCTGCTGACGGAGATATGCATCATCAGTATTTTTATTATAGGCATCGCCCTTCCAATCCGTTTTAATATATGACAGATCCCTGCCCTTACTTTGAGTTAAGAGCTTGCCATCACGATAGTAGGTCATACTCCAGTTTTTCTCATCTATTACAAGCGATAAACTGCCACTCTTTACGATGAGTCTGCCATTTTCTTCAACGGCATCGATTTTGGCATTCTCATTTAAATAAAGTTCAAAAGAAGGCTCCTTCTTTAAAACTCCCATAAAATGATCGATCTGTACACGTATCACCTCGGGAGCAGGCGTTGTTATCCTCATATTCAGATTGATACCGCCCAGTGTATCTCCCTTATGATTAATATGATGTGTGGGCGCCAATATTAACACCTCGCACTCCTTTATGTGTACTTCATAAGCTTCTGCAGGTGCAAATCCTTCATATCCTTCTTTCCATAACCAGCAACCATTTAAAAATTTCATAGCAATACCCTTTCTTTATTTTTACTATTCCGCTATGGTTATTATAAAAAAATGTATTTTCAGTCATTACCATAAAAATTTATACAAAATTACAGTGAAAATCCGCCGAATACCATAATTTTTAATAATTCTCATACCTTCACCTGTTTAATATGTTCTATTTTTGATTTATACTTATTCTATGGAAAAAATTAAAGATTCTTTTTTTATAAAACATAATATTGCAAAACAGCTTCGTACTCTGTATATCGTGGCGATACTCATACCCGTCTTTATTTTGGCTTTATTATTTTATATGACCGGATACAGACGAATGGAAGCAAATTACCGGCATTTATGCATAAGCAAGTCTTCCCAGATCAAAACAGCTATGGTCATGTTATCTATCAACATAAACCAGCTTCAAACCAAATTCACTGCTGACCCTGAACTCATTGATGTTTTAAATACTAAGTACAAAACCCAAAACGACCTCAAGCTCGGTCTTATGAAATATCAAAAAATAAATAACTCATTTAAAGAATGTCAGGGTATTTCGGATATACGTTTGTATATAGATGAGGATATTTTGCAGGGTATTGAAGAATTCAACGGGTTTTATCCGATAACTAATGAAGTCCGCCATACACCGTGGTTTAAACTGGTCCAAAATTCTTCTGACGGGTTTTGGATGAGCCAAAAACGAGTCGGCATCGGAGATATTAATTATTGGGAACTTAACTATTTCAGCAGGATCTCCTTACCCGGTAACGGAAAATTTGCTATACTACAGGTAACTGTATCAAATGATTATCTTCGTAGTTTAATAGACCAGGATCAATATGATATATATATCGCCTCAGATGACAATACCGTATTTTTCAGCACTGACCGGTATTATGCGGGCAATAAGATCCCTGTCCCGGGCAAGGACGCTGAAACTGTTTCAAATTCTTCCGATACAGGAAAGATCAAAGGTGATTTTACAATTTATGCTGAACAAACACTGAATATGTATAAAACAAAGAGTCACATAAAAATTCTCGTAAGTAATTCTTCGTTTTACCTACAACTTCGTAAGTTTGTATACGCAACAATTCTTTTGGCTCTTATTGCAATTATCATTTCATTTATCATAGTATTTTCGTATAACAAGTACTTTACGGACCGTATAAGGATACTCAGAATGGCTATGCATAAGGCGGCCAACAACGATTATGAAATTGTAAATTCCATTCACGGAGAGGACGAACTGTCACAGACTTTTTCTGACCTGAAGCTTATGGCTACCACACTAAAAGAAAAAGAAATGTCTATTTATAAGTCCAAAATTGCCGCAGAGCAACTCCGGAATGAACAACAGCAAATGGAAATGAAACTCCTTGCCGGACAGATCAATCCTCATTTTCTGTATAACACCCTGGAAATGCTTAGAATGAAGGCTTTGACCGAAGGAAACCGTTCCCTCTCGAAAGCTATTCAAATGCTTGGAAAATGTATGCATTATGTCCTGGGTAATACGAAAGCCACCTCTACGACTCTGGAAAAAGAAATAACTTATCTGCAGAATTATCTGTCCATTATGAAAATGAGGTTTGGAAATCGCTTGGACTATGATGTACGTATAGATCCCACTATATCGCTAAGTGAGAGCATGATACTTCCGCTTTTGATCCAGCCTATTGTAGAAAATGCCATTATCCACGGATTGGAAGAAACCGGAGAACCCGGCCTTTTAATACTGCGACTCAAAAAAAAGCCGGATAATACACTGCTTATTACGGTATTTGACAATGGGATAGGTATGGATCGGGAAACCTTGGAAAAAATGCGATCCTGCCTGAACGAAGTACCTGATCCACATGCAAATCATGGTGTTGCCATGTATAATATCAATACAAGGATACATCTCTTTTACGGAGAAGAATACGGACTTAGGATATTAAGTCAACCTGGTCGAGGCACAATTGTAAACATCCTGATTCCATTACAGACAAATATGGGAGAATAATAATGAACGTATTTATTGCAGACGATGAACAGATTGTACTGGAAGGTCTAAAATACATAATAGATTGGAACGAACTGGGTTTTTCTATTTGTGGTACTGCAACAAATGGTAAAGATGCACTTGATTCCATACTTGCTCTTCAACCCGATCTTGTTCTTATGGATATTCGAATGCCCAAATTAAGCGGTATAGATGTCGTTGAACAGGCTGTATCACAAGGATTCGAAGGCAAATTCATCATTCTTAGCGGTGTAGCCAACTTCAAAATGGCTCAAACCGCTATGAGAAACGGCGTAGACTTTTATCTCACAAAACCCATTGATGAAGACGAGTTAACCAAAGCTGTTATTTCTGTTCGTGATGAAATTAATGATAAGACACATCAGGAAAAAGTATACAAACAATACAAATCAAAAGCTCTTGACAGTATACTGTCAGATATACTGCATGGGACGGCAGACCTCGACCGACTTGATATAAAGGGACTGCACCTTGATGCCAATCTCTACCAGGTTATAGCATATGAAAATTACAATCAAAACTATTTATATCAAACCTGGGATTTTGAAAAGATTTTTCGTATCGCAAACGAGGATCAGACATCCTTTTATGTATTAAAATCCGATATGCAAAACATTATCCTGCTCATGGGTGATTCTGCTTTATCCAAGTTCCGCAGACTGCTCGAACGATATCAGAATTCCCCTATGAAAGGTTCTCCGCTTGATTCAATATTCTTAACTTACGGTCATGTGGTATCAAGACTTTCCGACATCCCATCTTCCTTCCGGGATGTACAGACTCTTAGCAGCAGAAGATTTTTCTGTAAAAACAACCAGCATATCTTAAGCTATCATGAATTAGAGCATGAGATCGAAACTCCTGTCCTTATTAAAAAAAATACCAGCAACGAATATGCGGACCGTTTTGTTAAATACATAGAATCCAATAACTCAATGCAGCTAAGGGATACACTTACGGAACTTTCCGATCTGATGTACCATACTTCATCCACCATTTCGGGCATCCGTCACACTCTGATCGATATCTATATCTCGGTCAAACAACAGATCATGCAGCAATTTCCCAATACGGAAATTCCTTTCCCGCCCAATGCTACGGTAATTGATCTTTTGGAAAAAAAGTACTACCTGTATGAGATCATAGATTTCCTAAAAGAGCAGTTTAACTTTATGATGCGTTCGGTCGGTGTATCCAGCGGTTCAAATACTCTTGATGACATAAAATATTATATAAGACATAACTATATGAATGATCTCAAACTCGAATCAATCGCTCCACTATTCGGATACAGCAGCTCTTACCTCGGCAAATTATTCTCCCAAAAAGGCGGGATCAACTTCAATGCATATCTGGATAAAGTTCGAATTGATGAGGCTAAAAAACTGCTTGAAGATCCCAATTTAAAGGTTTATGAGATAGCTGCCAAAGTAGGATATAAAGATGTAAACTATTTCCATATCAAATTTAAAAAACACACAGGGACTTCACCCGCAGACTATCGTTCTCATAATAATACAGATAACGTAATGTCATAGCAGTTTATATATTATAAAACCCCGGAATATGATTTTCCGGGGTTTCATATACTAAGATCACATATTTTCGTTTGCTGTTTTATTTTGAATATTCCTTTGCAGCTTCTGCTCTTGCAGCATTTTGATCTTTTGCATTCTGGAAGTCAACTTTCAGACAATCATCATAACCTAAGCCCTTAGCTGTTTCGATCATGCTTGCCTTGATACTCTCAAACTGTTCATCACTTTCTGCAAAGATCATCTGCCATGAGTTATCGACAATAGTTGCCTTAACCTGTCCACGAATTGTAGAAATATTAGAATCTTCTACAGGAGTTGAATAAGTTGTTCCGGGTGCAATACCTAACATGTCATTCTTTTTAAGATATTCCATAGTGGTCTTTGCTCCACCCATTTGTGCAGACCAGTCCTCATCTAAAGGAGTTGCTGCTGCATTTAAGTAGCTTTCCCAGGTTGTGTAATCATACTTTGCACCACCTGCATTAGGATCAGGATCCTCAAGGCTTACACACTTAAAGTTCAATGCTGATACACCGTCTTTCCAGCTTCCGCCGCCCCACTCTTCGGGTACTTCGGTATCATTGCTGGGAAGTGCTTTTTTACCAAATTCTGTAATATAAGGTTTTCCGTCATCATCGAGATCCCATGAAAGTCCTTTAGGTCCCTGAGCACCATTACCCTGCTCGTTGCACTCAACACCTTCAGGGCTGTATAACCAGTCTATAAAGTCTGCAATTCTCTGAGGATCTTCTGCCTTTGATCCAATACAAATAGCCTGTGTTGTATTTCCTTCAGGTGTTGCACCATATGAGAAGATTTTCATATTGGAAATAGGGATCATTTGATAACCTTTTCCTGCAGATGTGTTTTCCTGAGTATTGAATAAGCTCTTTGAAGCCCAAGGCCAAGGGCAAAACAGTATCTTACCCTGTGAATACTTAGATGACATTGTATCGTAATTCTGTGTTGTTGAATCAGGATCTACAAGTCCTCTCTTATTTGCTTCATAGTAAATCTTAAGTACCTCAAGGTATGGTGAATTATCGGCTAAAATATCAATATCCTCAGATCCGTCATACTTGGAAAGAACAAATCCAAGTTCATCATAACCGTACATACATGTAGGCTGTTTAGCATTGTTCATCATATTTCCATCCCAGTCTTTAAAGAATGAAAATGCATAGATGTCATTTGTTCCTTCTTTTTTTCTTGCAAGAGCCTGCATCTCTTCAAGCATATCCAATAAACCGTTAAGGTCTTTTACTTCAGGATATCCCATTTCTTTGTAATAATCCCATCTTACATAAGGACCGAATGTCGGCTCTGTTCCTTCACCTGAAACTGTTGCAGGATCTGTAGATACTGAATAAGGCATTGCGTATGTGCCTTCCAAGCCTTTGTTTGCAGCTTCAATAGCACCGCTGTAATTCTTTGTTACATCCTTATCTTTCATGTAATCGGAAAGTTCCAATACCAGACCTGACTCAACAAGATCTGTTAAACGACCGTTACTTGTTCCCACAAGGATAAGATCACCAAGATCTCCGGCTGCTGTACGTGTCTGATACAATGTATCTCCGCCACCTGCTACGTTCGGTGCGATAATATTAAGCTTAATGTTGAACTTATCCTTTATGATCTTAGCAAACCAACCTGTCTGTTCTCCGTTATAGTTTGCAAAATCATCATAAACATCCAGTGTAAGTTCTTTGCTGTAATCACTCTCTCCTGCGCTTGCACTCTCACCGGTGCTTTCACTTTGTGAACTTTCAGCGGAACTTCCGCATCCTGCGAACATGGTTGCTACCATAGCTCCGCAAAGAAGTAAACTCATAATTTTCTTCTTCATTTTAACCACTCCTTTAATTTACTTTTTACTATTATAATCTATTTGGTTAACGATCAGTTCCTAACCTTTGACGGAACCGATCATAATACCCTTAACAAAGAATCTCTGGAACATCGGATAGATGCAGAGGATAGGCAAAACAACAACTACTGATACTGTCATCTGGATAGATGTAGGTGTCTGCTGTGTTGCCAGTGTTGCAGCATTGAGGCCCTGAATACCAGTATTCTTAACCATAGCTGCAAGTGAGCTTGCCTGATTGATATATGTATATAACAGGTACTGCAAGCTGTATAACTTCTGGTCTGTAATATAAATCAGTGTATCCTGATAGTTATTCCACTGACCTACAGCAGCAAAGATTGCTACTGTGGCCAGAATAGGTGTACAAACAGGTAAAACTATCTGCCAGAATCTTCTGAAGACACCGGCGCCATCGATTTCTGCAGCTTCCTGGAGGGATTTGGGAAGCGATTCGATGTAAGTTTTTACCAGGATGATATTAAACGGCTGTACTATGCAGGGTAAGATATATACCCAAAATGTATTTGTCAGTCCCAAAGTTTTCATTGTAATGAACATAGGAATAAGTCCTGCATTGAAGTACATGATAACTACTACGAATCTGTACCAGAATTTTCTTTTCCACATTCTTTCCTGGGTAAACATATATCCCAAAAATGCAGTTGCAAGCACTGTCGTAACCGTACCTATTACAGTTTTTCCTATCGAAACAAGTGCCGCCGACCCAAGGCCGTTCAATGACATCAATGCTTTATAGTTTTCAAAATGAATTCCCTTTGGAAGGAAATTAACCAGTCCTGCTGCTGACAGCTCATTAGAACTGATCGTATTTATTATCATGTAGTAAAACGGATATATACAAATCAGGGTAAATATTCCAAATATCAAATAGTTAAATACGCTAAACACCCTGTCCGAAGCTTTTAGCTTATAATTTCCGCCTGACGGCAGATCTTGTTTTTTATCTTTTCTCATTTTATTCTCCCTTTAGACAATAGTCTCTCCTCGCGTCACCTTAGATACCACGTTACAAAGTGATAACAACGCGATCGAGACAATACTCTTTAACATACTGATTGCCGTCGCGAGTGAATAACTCGATCCTGTCATACCTATGTTATATACATACAGATCCAACACCTGAATATGTTCTTTATTGAAAGAGTTCTGAAATACAAAATACTGATCCATTCCATTATTTAAGAAGTTGGAAACAGCCATCATCAGCATTACGAAGAATGTAGGTAAAAGTTCAGGGATCGTAATATAGAACATCTTCTGAAATCTTCCTGCTCCGTCTATACTTGCTGCTTCATAAAGTTCCTGATCGATACCGGCTATAGAAGCAAGATAAATGATGGAACCCCATCCTAGGCTTTTCCACATATTCCAAAGAAGCATCTTAAGATATGTATGTGAGTCACTGTCAAGGAACCTTATCGGAGAATCAATAAATCCGATCTGCTGTAAAAAGGTATTTACCATTCCGTTTGCTGAGAAAAGTGCGAATGCTACTGAAAACACCAACACCCAGCTGATGAAATTAGGTAATGTTGTAAATGTTTGAACAAAGGATTTAAACTTACGACATTTAATCTCGTTCAAAAATACTGCAAAGAATAATGGTAATATCGATGTTGCTATACCAAGTAAACTCATTGCAAATGTGTTCTTTAACACTTGCAGCAGCTGTGATACCTGTGTCGGATTGGATATCAGCATCTTAAACCATTGCAATCCAACAAATTCACACTGCGACAAACTTCTCGGTGGTCGGTAATCATAAAATGAATAGATCCAACCATGAAGCGGAAAATAGGAAAACAAAAATACCAGTATTAAAAAAGGTAAAATCCATAGGAAATATTTAAATCCCACGAACTTACTTTTTCCTATATGAACCGCTTGTTCCTGTGCGCCGGCTCCGGCCCTGTTCCTGTGGCCTGATCTGGCATTACTTTCTTCACTCATAGTGCCCTCCTCTTGGAATGTATTTCGTTAACTGAGATAATCCTATCATTTAAAAATCAAATGCAATACTTGAAAAATCTGTCCGGTCTTTCTGCAAAAAACGGATTTTTCAAGTCCAAAAACCACTAATCTCAAATTTTTCATGTACTGTGCATCCAATTTTTCATGTACATAAAATTTCTGATTTTTCTTATGATAGAAACAGAAAAAAATATATTATTTATAGGAGGGTTCACTATGAAATTTAAAAACAGCGCACTGGATGTTATCAATACATTATGTAATTATGTAGTACTTAATATAGTCTTTCTTATTACATGCATACCTGTCATAACGATCGGCGCTTCGCTGACAGCACTCTACAGTGTAACGATGCGGGAGGCGCGCGGTGAATACGGATATTTAGTTCGTACTTATATAAAAGAATTTAAAAACAACATAAAGCAGGGCACACAAGCCTTCCTTATAATCGCGGGCTTGGCTTTGGTCTTTTCCTTTAACTTCTTCTTTTGGAAAGCCCTCGAAAGTCCTCTTGGCTCCATTATAATGACACTGATGCTTATTTTTATGTTTGTTCTACTCTGTGTCATCGCATACACCTTCCCATTACTGGCAAGATTTGAAAACACCACCTTGCAAACACTTAAAAATGCGATTGGTCTTTGCTTTGCCAATGTAAAGGCAACCGGAGCATTGATTTTAATAGAAGCATTCGTATTTTTCCTGGCATACTTCTCATCTCCTTTCCGGATCCTGCTTGTACTCTTTGGTTTTGCTTTCATAGCATACGTTCAGTCATATGTTTTAGTTAAGGTTTTTGAGCCTTATGAAAAACCGCAGACATGCATACAAGAATAAAAAAAGGCACGAAAAAAGCACACCCTTTGGTGTGCCTTTTCGTATAAGCGATAGACGGGGGCGGCTGAGTGCCTGTGGCACTCATTTTTGCCGCCGACCGGAGCGGAGCGGAGACCTAACCCGCACCGCGGGGGAGTGGCTCCGCTTCGTTATACGAAAAAAGCACACCGTTTGGTGTGCTTTTTCGTATAAGCGATAGACGGGGCTCGAACCCGCGGTCTCGACCTTGGCAAGGTCGCGCGTTACCAACTACGCCACTATCGCAAGCAAGTAATAATATATATCAAGGGGCGACATTTGTCAACCCCTTTTTTTATTTTTATTCAGCATCATCTTCATCTGCCGAAAGTGAATTTTGATAATCTCTTATTGCTGATATATCAATATCCGTGGTCTTCATATTTTCTATAGCGGCTGCCATTCTGTTTTCTTCTATAACTCCGTAAAGAGAATATCCGATGAAGCCTACAAGACCTACGCAGATGACAACTGCGCATACTGCCCAAAGTCGTCTTATCATGCGCTCCTTTTTGACTTCTTCTTTTCTACCGCTTTTCTTTTGCTTTTTATAATCAACTTTTTCCTGACTCATAATACAATCCTCCGAAAAATGTTCTTTGAAAATAACATGTCGTTATCATCAAACTACCACATTATAATCAATTCCCCTTCCAAAATCAAGTACATTTTAATTTACCGATAACATTGCTGCTGTCATTTCAGCCCAGGAATACTGATTCATATATTCACCCTGATATAAATTCACCGCAGCGGGATCTCCCTCCAAAAATCTGTAATAATCACAATCAACCATCTGGGTATCAAGCGCAACATGTCCCCTTCCCCTTAAAATAGGTACCGGA
>JAILKW010000344.1 GCA_024693455.1 Lachnospiraceae bacterium | reverse complement strand
ATCCGCCTGCCGGCTGTGTAAAAACTCCTCAAGCAGAAGGCTATGAGATTGCGCAAGCAGGGTGCATGAGCAGCCGTCAGTCGGATGAATCACCGCTCGCTCTATCGAACGAGCTCGCTATAGATTATCCGCCTGCCGGCTGATTAAATACCCTGCAAGCAGAAGGCTATGATATTGCGCAAGCAGGGGTGCAGGAGCAGCCGTCAGTCGGATGGATCACCGTGAGCGGAAAACAAAAAAACCGGAGTGAATAATCACTCCGGTTTTTAGTAGCGAGAGGGGGATTCGAACCCTCGACACCGCGGGTATGAACCGCGTGCTCTAGCCAACTGAGCTATCTCGCCACAACAAAATATATGTTACTAAATTATGTTTGTAAAGTCAACACTTTTTTTGAATTTTTTTGGTAAGAAATCAGGCATTTACAAACATGTTATAGGTTTTCTCGTAGCCAATGGTAGTAGGCTCGTTATGACCGGGATAAACCTGCGTTTCATCCGGAAGAGTGTACAGCTTTTCCTGAATGGCTCTTACAAGGGTTGACATTGAACCGCCCGGAAAATCTGTGCGTCCCACAGAACCGTTGAACAAAGTATCTCCGCAAAATACGATGCCTTCGTTCTCAAAATAATAGCAACAACCTCCGGGAGTATGTCCGGGAGTGAAGAGTACCTTTATCTTAAAGCCTGCAAGCTCGATGATCTCATCATCGCGAAGAAATATATCTGCATGGTATTTGGCATTGTATTGGCCGATCATTCCTGCCTGGTTAAGATCCGGGTCTGTAAGGGAAGCTTTTTCGGCTTCGTGTATATAAATCGGGATATCGTAACCGCTTGCTTTTATAAGATCATCCACACCTCCCATGTGATCAAAATGCGCATGGGTCGCAAGGATGGCTTTAACAGTGGCGCCGGCTTCTTTTATCTTTCCATATAAAGCAGCTCCGGAAGCCCCGGGATCTATCACGAGGCATTCCATCGTATCTTTATTAATTATAGTGTAGCAGTTGGTCATTACGGGACCTACAACAAAGTGCATGATATCGTAATCTGTCATATATCCTCCAAATATCAGCCGCCTGTGGTTCTTGTAACGTCTTCAACACCGCTGATCAGATTAACTTTGTCAATTAGTGAACTGAGTTCTGCGGCACTTGCCACACCGAAGGTAACTTCAATTGTAGCAATGCCCTGTTTACTTGTTTGTGAATGCATGGACTGGATATCGATATTCTTTTCCGTAAAGGTCTTTGATATATCAACCAAAAGTCCGGTTCTGTTTCTTCCGAATATTTTAATAGAAGTAAGATAGGAACCGCCCGACATCTTTTCAAGCAGTTCGCGCTGCCAGCGTACGTCAATAAGACGGTCTTTTTCGGAATCCGGAAGATTGATCATATTGATACAGTCAGTCCTGTGTATGGTAACGCCCCTGCCTCTTGTGACAAATCCGATTATCTCATCTCCCGGAACAGGATTACAGCATTTGGACAGACGGACCGAAATATCGTACATGCCCTTTACTATGATACCGCTCTTATTTTTGGCATATTCCTTATGATGAAGGGATACATCGGGATCCATATGTGAAGCAAGGATTTCCTCATCGGTGGGAGTGTTTGGATGGGCAATAAGGTATGAATTCATAAGCTTATTGGCTACCGCACCTTCCTTAAGGCTTCCTTGTCCGATTGCGGACAAAACAGCATCCCAGTCATGGAATCCGTATTTTCTGAGAACCTTTTCCTGGTATTCCGGTTTATTGACCTTTCCAAGATCGATATTTTTCATCCTGGCAGTTTCTTCGAGAAGTTCTTTACCGCGGGTAATATTTTCTTCCTTGGAAATATTTCTAAACCACTGATGGATCTTGTTTTTGGCCTGAGTCGAGGCAACCTGATTTAGCCAGTCCCGACTTGGTCCGCGGGAGTTGGCGGAAGTGATGATCTCTATCCGGTCACCGTTTTGAATTTTATAATCAATGGGAACAAGTCTGCCGTTTACTTTAGCGCCGACCATCTTATTCCCCACTGCGGAATGAACGCTGTATGCAAAATCTACCGGGGTAGAGCCGGTGGGAAGATTCTTAACATCTCCCGTTGGAGTGAAACAGAATACTGCATCCGAAAACAGATTAAGATCATTCTTGAGCAGACTGACAAATTCTTTGTTGTCGGACATATCCTGTTGCCATTCCAAAATCTGTCTAAGCCAGGAGAGCTTTTCTTCCTCCTGATTGATAGTGGAGCCTTCCCCGCTTTCTTTGTATTTCCAATGAGCAGCAATACCGTATTCGCTTGTACGGTGCATCTCCTGAGTACGTATCTGGATCTCAAAGGGTGTACCGTTCGGGCCGATAAGCGTTGTGTGAAGGGACTGATACATATTGGGCTTGGGCATTGCGATATAATCCTTAAACCTTCCGGGAATAGGAGTATACATCTCATGTATAACACCAAGAGCCGCATAGCAGTCCTTAACATCGGAAACTATTATTCTTATGGCAAAAAGATCGTAAATCTGATCCAAAGTTTTGTTTTGATTTACCATCTTTTTATAGATCGAGAAAAAGTGTTTGGCTCTGCCTTCGATGGCAGCGGTAATGCCGGCACTGAAGATGTGTTTTTTTACTTCATCGACGAGGCTTTGAACATAAGCGTCCCTTTCATTTTTACGGGTGGCAATACTCTCCACCAGATCGTAATATGCTTCGGGATGAAGATACTTAAGCGCAAGGTCATCCAGTTCTATCTTTACCTTGGAAATACCGAGCCTTTGAGCAAGCGGTGCATAGATTTCGAGTGTCTCTCTGGCCTTTTCCTTTTGCTTTTCGGGCTTCATAAAACGAAGAGTTCTCATATTATGAAGTCTGTCGGCAAGTTTTATGATGATAACACGGATATCCTTGGCCATTGCAAGAAACATCTTACGAAGATTTTCGGCCTGAACTTCAACCTTGTCGGCATCATATGAAAGCTGTGTCAGTTTTGTAACCCCTTCGACCAGATCCGATATCTCGAGCGAAAACTCTTTAGTGATCTCTTCACGTGTCATTATCGTATCTTCAACAACGTCATGCAAAATACCTGCGATTATGGTCTCTTTATCCATCTCAAGGTCTGCGAGAATAGTAGCCACACAAAGAGGATGGATAATATAGGGCTCACCCGAGCGGCGAAGCTGTCCTTCGTGAGCTTTATAAGCTATTTTATAAGCTTTCTCTATCAGAGAAAGATCGTCACTGGGATGGTATTTCTTGATCCTTTTTATCAGTTTTGCATATAATTCTTCAGGATCCACAAAATCGGTGGTCTCTATAATACCACGGTTGGGAGAGGCCATTTCCTGCTCTTTAACTTTAAATTCTTTGCTTTCGATCGAATCTGCCATTAGGCCTCCTCCTTTCGCGTTTATTACTTGCCTATAATCACTAAATTATAGCCTAAAATAAGGCGGTTTGCAAGAAAAGTAGGTGTTGAAAAAAAGACATTTTCAAATTATAATGGAACAAGGTCTGTGCCCACACGGAAGCTTGACGATCAGGTGGATTTCAGCTTGAGATGTTTGCCCCTTACTGTAAATAATATCAAGGTGGGAGCGAAACCTGACGGGTTTAAAGGGTACGGTTTAAGGAGGGAAGTATGAGAGTAGGAATGGGATATGATGTTCACAGGCTTACCGAGGGAAGAAAGCTTGTGCTTGGCGGAGTCGAAATTCCTTATGAAAAAGGGCTTTTGGGACATTCCGATGCAGATGTTCTCCTTCATGCAATAATGGACGCACTTCTCGGAGCGGCTGCTTTCGGGGATATAGGAGCGCTTTTTCCGGATACGGATGATAATTACAAGGGCGTTTCTTCAAGGCTGCTGTTAAAAGAAGTGGCAGGACTTATAGACGGAGGCGGCTTTGAGATTGGTAATATCGATGCGACTATAATTGCTCAGGCTCCCAAGATGCGTCCCTTTATAGATGAAATGAGAGAAAACATCGCAAAGGATCTGGGGGTAGATATTTCCCGGATAAGCGTAAAAGCCACCACGGAAGAAGGGCTTGGCTTTACGGGCAACGGCGATGGCATAAGTGTTTCGGCTGTTGCATTGATTAATGAAAAATGATCAGGAGAAAAAATGAAAATCTATAAC
>JAILKW010000322.1 GCA_024693455.1 Lachnospiraceae bacterium | reverse complement strand
TAACGTTTTCCTGATTTATATTATTCTCGTTATTGTTTTCATTGTTGCCTTCATTATTATTCTCGTTATTATCCTGGCTGCCTTTGCTGAATTTAATCCCTTTGATTGCCTCCTCAATACCTTTGGATTCTGAGCCGAATTCCTGCTGCTCATCCGAAGGAACCTGACCACGGCTATATTGTTTGAGTCTTTCCATGAACAGGTTGAGATTGGTATTGTACTGGTTTCCTTTTAGTGTGGTCTTTGCGTTGCCCACATAGAAATCCCTGAGATTATCAATGGATTTCTGTGTGCGTTTGCACTGGGCATTGTAATAAACCTGGATTTCGGTCAAGTATAATTTCGTAGCAGTACTAAGGGCAGTGCGATTTAGCTTTTTAGACTGTTTTGCATGACTCTGATAAAGCGAAAGGACACCGACAATATCATTGTCACTTTCGTATATATCCTGCCTTTCGGTGTTATATAAGGATTCTATGCTTGCACCCTTATTTAGTTTTTTGATCACTTCACCAAGTCTGTATTCAAACAGAATGTCTTCGACTATGGTAAACTGTTTCCAGATTATTGACCTGTTTTTCTCATATTTTTCTAAAGCGTCATCACCATTGTTTTGTTTTATCTGGGCTTTTATCGCATCCCCTATGGTCTGATCCTTATAAGTTGTAGACAACATTCTGTTCAGAGAATCGTACTTAAGATGCATATTAATAAAAGCATCGATCTGTCCCTGGATCTCATCGACTTTCATAGTGCCGAACTTCATCATGTCTACTTTTCCAAAGAAGTTGTTGAACCTTTCCTGGAACTCATTATTAATATCAACAATCATACCGGCAACTTTGTCCATCAGAGTTTCTTTTTCAATGGGCTTCTCGTTTCCGAATACATTTGTATAAGGTTCTATCGCTTTTACCACTTCTTCCGGTTTTGCATCATATACATCAAATCCGGTAGCGCCAAGGTAATTCATCACAAATTCACCATCAGCAGAATACAGCCAATGGGTAAAAACTGACTGCTTCTCTACTGTAAATTCCTGCCCTTTAATCTTTTGGAATTTATCTATGATCGCCTTGTTTCTTTCTACAGGGCTAAGTGAATAATACTCGGCTATTTTTCTTATCTGCGTCGCAGATTTTGAATTGTCCTGATAATTTCCTTTGAGATTGTACTGATTGATAATATCTGTACCCAGATCAGTCAGCTCTGTGTTTCGATATACATTTGAGAGCGCATTAAGATAACCGTCTGCTCTTGACATTAGTTTGAGCAGGCCGCTCTGTTTCTGCTGAATATGGATATCCAGATATTTTTTCATCTGTTCATTGTGGATAATGCGAAGGACCGCAGGATCTTTCTGATTTGGATCATTTACTTCTTCTTTCAGTTTTTTGAAATAAGCAAGTTCCTGTCTGACCTGATCTATCGCAGCGGAAATGCCTTTGGTATCTTCGAACATTTCATCCAACATTTCTTTATTTTTCTCATATATCTCTTTGTTGGAACCATGTAGTTTTAAAGCCGACTTGGCAATGCCAAATTCATCAGTTTGCCCTTCCGGCTTTTCAAGGGAACTGTAAAATGCGTTGTCCATAAGCATGGACATATATCTATTATGTTCAGCGACTGCACGGGTATTTGCCTGTGTCAGATTTTGCTTTTTATGTACCTCGAAATAAGTGATGGCGCCCTCACCATCCATTCCTTTTCTTTGTGTGTGGAAATAAGTATTGAGCTTTCCGCCCTTTTTACCCAGCTGGTTCAAAAATCCATTCTCATCTACCGAATGAAGAAATCCGGAACTGTTCTTGAAATCAATCCCGTTCTTTTCCAGGGCAGTTCTCATATCGCTATCTATGGCCATGTGCATGTTTCCACAGGTTTCGATGTAATAGTTGAGCTGTTCATTTACTGTTCTGTTGACAAGAACTGTTCTCTTTCTTACCTTAGTTACTTCTTTGCCATCTTCTTTCTCTTTGTATTCATCATCAACTTCAAAAGAATCAACACCCTTAAGTCGTCGAATAACATCTCCTATAGGGCCCTGAGTATTTGAATCCATATTTGTAAATTCGTGGATAGCCCCAAGTCTGTCTCTTAAAAACTTCATTTCCATGAATTTCTGAGGGATGGCATCCTTCGAGAAGGATTCTACGGACATTGTATCGAGCTTGTACATTCCATATAAAACAGCATCATAAAGAGTCTTTGCCATATCTTTGGAAAGATTCTCATAAAATGCCTTACATTCGGCAACAGACTGCTCTGTAAATTCCACGTCACCAAAGGGATTCTGCCGTCCCAAATCCTTATAGTTATCCTTGAGCTCAAGGCTGGGCGCAAGTGCATCAATCATTTCTTTATGTTCCTGATAAAAAGGATCACCCGCAAGAGGTTTTGCAAATAATTGCTTTAGCATATTGGCCATGCCAAAGTCATGAATGCCAACCATTAATGGAAAAGTATTTTCTTTCGGTTTCTTTGTAAGCCTAAAGCCGTATTTTCCCATCCCACTTGATGAATTACGGCTCATCCATTCCTTATTAAGTTTTTGGGCATCAGCCTTGAAGCGCTTTTGGGCAACATTATCAAACTTCTTTATTTCATTTTTGGCGTCATTTTCCACATTGAAGTTTTTGTTTAGCTCAAGCGGAGTTTCCGTTACAACATAATCATCTGAGCCGGACAGTTTATTCATAAACGCATCCTGCTTGGCAATCTGTCTGTCTATATAAGAATCATTTACATTTCGCTTTGACTGGA
>JAILKW010000299.1 GCA_024693455.1 Lachnospiraceae bacterium | reverse complement strand
ACACAGCCTTTTTCTCCTTTGTTATAGCTGTAGCAAAGATTTTCCACCTCAATGTTTCCTTTGATCTCGTTTACAAACTCAACACCCTCTTCAACTCCAGAATAACTGAAGAGATTCCTCAGCTGTTCATGGAGAGGCTTCATGGAAACGATATTGTTGCACATTGATACAAGTGTTGTTACAGATCCCGCCAAAAGTCCGTAGGATGCAGTAAAGGCTATATAATCTTCCTGTGCGACACTTCCTGATGCTGCTATAATAAGGACAATTGCAGCTCCCATTGTTGAAATAAAGGTGTTGATACTGTCCTTTAATCTGATATATACGGGAGGCAAAAGTTCAGCTGTTAAAACAGCTCCGTAGTTTTCAGCCACCCTGGCATAAACCCTCTTTTCAGCTCCCATATTCTTTATCTTCTGCATCCCCTTAAGGGCCTCAAAAAAGTAACTGTCCGTCTCCTGCTGAAGCGCTATCTTCATTGACGTATGCTCTGCGGAAAGAAGTGTGAGCATTACCGAAAGTACCATCTGTATGACAAGGATCGTACATGCAGGAAGTACCAGCTGAGGAGCGAGACTGAACATCTGCGGAATGTAAACAAGCGAAAAAACCGTATTTAACATACTGTTCATAACAAGATCTATCAGCATATCCGACAAACGACTACCGTTCCTGATCTGGTTTGACAGTTTACCCGAACCTCCCGTTTCAAAGAATTCGTATGGCATCAGCAAAAGCTTGGCCATTATAGCCGTTTGCATCTGAGTTGATATACGCTGCTTCATATTTCCCAGCAAAAATGTTTTTATAACACTAAAAAAACCTTTGGTCAATCCCGCGACAATAAAGACGAAGGCACTTATCCAAAGATAAGGTATAGCTCCTGCCCCTTCATTTACGACTCTGGTAAGCACCTGCTTGTTGACGCTTGGTGCAACCAACCCCAAAAGCGATACTGCCAGTGTTGCGGCAGCAATAACAAAAATATCACGCGGCGAAACAAGATGCAGCATAAGTTTAAAAAAGTTTTTAATGGAAAAATTATCTCCCTCAAGCGGTCTGTAAATAATATAGCCTTCTTTTTTAAACTTCATCCAGGGAAATACTATCCCCCTTTGCAGGGTAGTCGGCTGAAAATACCTGTATCCAACCACGAACGGTGATAAAACAAGCGGAACTCCGTCCTCTGTGAATACGAGCATCAGATTGGATTGTCCCCTCCATGCTTTATCGTTCATATCTACTTTTTCGTAGAGGATGTTTACAGGATCAAGCATGGCATTCAAAACATCCTCGGCCGTATTACAGCTTCTGACTTCCCTTGGTGTGATCCGAAGTCTTTTTAATATCTCTTCAACCGCCTTTCTGACATTTTCCGTATTAGCTACACTGTCGTAATTAACACTGTTGTTTTTTAATGCCTCATCTGCCGATTTAGCAAGCTTGTTGTCAATATTTTCTCTTTTTATAAGGACATCTGTATAAAATCCCATTTAATACTCCATTCCTATTGCAGACAAAGCAGTTTGTAATATAAACCTTTTGCAGCATAAAGTTCACTGTGTGTACCCTGCTCCACAATCCTTCCATGGTCCATTACTATGATCTTGTCACACTCTACAACAGTTGAAAATCTATGTGCTGCGATAAGACAGCTGACATTTTTATCTCTTATGGCACTAAATACCTTCTGCTCGGTAAGTGCATCGAGAGCCGAGGTAAATTCGTCAAGTATCATAAGCGAAGGTTCCGCGGCGAGAGCTCTTGCCAGTTCAAGCCTCTGCTGTTCTCCGCCTGAATAGTTTCGGCCGTTTCCGCTTATCATAGAATCATATCCGTAGTTGTTTTTAATTATACGTTTGTGGATCTGGGCATCTCTGCAGGCAAGTATCATCTCGAAATCTTCTACTGTCTCATCCCACATTTTAAGATTCGCCCTGACTGAATCGGCAAACATATTTACTTCCTGATCCACGCAGGCTATGGATGAATGAAAAACTATATCCGGGATCTCATCCCTGTTCATCCCATTGTAGGTTATGCTTCCTTCCTGAACCTGATACATACCTGCTATCAGCTTCATAAGTGTGCTCTTACCGCAACCCGAAGCCCCTACCAAAGCAATCATCTCTCCCGGATGTATGGTGATGCTCACATCATGAAGTACCGGTTCATCACCCTCATTATATTTAAAAACAAGATTTGAAGCTACTATATCGCCCCTTAATTTGTCCGGTTCTTCCACCTTTGAAAGCGGAATCTCCGGAATGGTATCAAATGTTTTTATATCATTGATACGTTCCAGACTTGTTCTCATATTTTGAAGCTGTTTAGTTGTCGAGAAAAGACTTGTAAGAGTCGTTCCAAAGCTCGAAAACAAAGACTGAATACATGAAAGAATACCCATGGTAAGCTCGCCCTGAATGATCAGATACGCTCCCATTATAAGCATGATCGCCGATGTAAGAAGTCCCTGAAGAGTCTGACACATCGAAAAAACAGCATCCATTCCCAATGAACGGGTTCTTTCGTTCTTAAGTTCATTTGTCTGTTCTGTCCATAAATGAAAGAATTTATCCTCACTACCGCTGGCCTTTATACTGTCTATCGAATTTAAAGCATTCAGCAGTGAAGACCTCATTGTTTCGTTGGAAGATACAATACTTCGATTTATCATTACACCGTATGATTGAACAGCCATCATTATAAGGCTGAAAATAATGTAAACCGATATTAGTGTGGTAGCGAGCCAAACATTGTAGTCAAAGATCAAAAATACATAAAAAATAAGTGCAAATGCATTGAAAACCCTTGGTGCAAGAGAGGACAATAAAGTATTGTCAATGGTCATGTTTCTTTCCATTCGCTCCATTATCTCACCACGGCTTATCTTCTCATAATATGCAAGAGGCAGTCTGAAAAGACGTTTATATATCTCTGCTCCCGATTCCGCGGACATCTTACGGCTTACACTCGATTTAACCAGTGTATTGGAAATATCAACTATAAATCTGATCAGCATAAGAGCCGTTATCATTACAGATACGAAAAGAAATTTTCCCCTGTGCTGTCCTGACATGACATCATCTACCATGATCTCTTTATATTTCAGGAAGTAAATGTTGATAACAACTGCTGCTGCGGAAAAGACGGATAACAATAATAACCACTTCCTGTATCCATATAATCTGTCTGCAAGCATTTCCAAAGTACCCGGAACCTTACCACCCGGTTTGAAATCAGCCCCGGGTTTCAGAAAAATCGCTTTGCCCCCGTAAGAATTCTTAAATTTCTTAAAAGTGATGGTATGTTTACCTTTTGCAGGGTCAATAAGCATAACTTTGTTTTTGGATATTTTGGTCACTATGCAGTAATATCTTTTTCTCCAGCATATAAGAAGAGGAAACATTTTGTTTTTTAATTCTTCTGCTTCCAAAGTCTTAACTTCGTAATCCAGACCGTAATGGGCCGCAGCATCACATACCTGCTTCACATCCGAACCGTTACGGGAGGATATACAGACTTTTCTCATTTCCTGAATGGACACATGCCTTTTATAATACCCGAGCATCATGGCAAGTGCTGCACCGCCGTTATCGGAAACCTGAATCTGTGTAATCAGGGGAATCCCCATTCCTATACCTCCTCAAATGTATAACCATGATAATATGCATGAAGAAGATTCTTGTAGCCGGCTCTTCTCATATCATCATATTTCACACGGTATTTGGCATTACCCAGCTTGCCTGAAACTGCCTTCCTTATACAATCCTGCGAATGGCTGTCAAGCTCTTTAAGACTGTCAGTCCTTGTTATAATGGGAAATGCGTGTATAACCCAGTTAAATTCATGATCTTCAACTTTTTTTCCAAAAAAAGTCCTGTCATAAAACTTCACCATATATTCCATTGCCTTTTCGGGAGTGATCCTGCCATAGCGCTGATCTCTGATCAGTCTGTCGCTCTTTCGCTTTAACTTTGATTTAAGCTTTGATATGGCATTTCTACCGATGTCATATCCTCCGTCATAAATCTGAATGCCTAAAAGTTCGACTTCTTCTCCCGGCTTTCGGATACCGGTCTTTTCTTCATTTACCTCGACATTTAACTTTTTGCTGTAATCCCTAACCACCGAAAGAGCCCATTTCGCCTTCTCCTCCGAATCTGTAAAAAAAGCAATATCATCGGTATATCTGACATACATACCTGCCTTTGGATCAAGTATATTGTCAATTGATCTTAAGTAATTGTTAAGAAGAAATGACCCTATGGGAAGTCCCTCTATGATAGATACCTTTTCATTATATAATTTCCCTTTGTAATAGAACTGATTTCTCGTCATAAGCCACGACAAAAAGGCCATGAACTCAGGATCATCCTCAAAAAGAGGTCTTACTATATCAAGCAAAATATCCTGATCAACCGAGCCTCCAAAGTCGTGAATATCTGTCTGCATAACAAACAACTCTCTGTGAGGATCAAACTTCCTTAATGTTTTAAAAAAGGACTTTGTCCGATTATCCGTTCTGAAAGAACATAAATAGGGTACGTAAAGATGATCAAAATCCATCAAAACAAATGCCATATACTGCAATATGTATCTGCTGTTATCCCTAAAGCTGTATACCTTACGTCTTTTGGTCGAATGACTTTTTCTTACATAGTGCTGTTTTGGCGGAGGCAAAAAATAATCTCCGTTTTTTAAAGCTATAATATCTTTATCACACTCTTCACTGTATATATATGCCTTTATAAGTTGCTTATAATCTTCGTTAAGCCCGAATTTATTGTTCTTTTTTTCTATAAATCTTTCTTTATACTCACTGCTGAGCATTTTATCAAAAACACCCATAATGCCTCCTTAACATAGACCCTTTAATTTTATCATAACCGCCTTGTATCGGTAAAGTATTTCCTTTTTTAATACGAATATGAGGATAAAGAAGGAATATTTTTCTTGTTATTTTAAAATGAATATGATACAGTCTCTTTGACAGAGAGGTGCATCTTCGGATGTGTCTGCAAGAAATTCGGTTTTGCAGCATTAAAGGGCTATGCAGACGGCTGCTGCAACGTCGGATTTTGACTGGCATACGCCATTGAATGGTTTTCTCTCTGTCCCCCCTTTGGGGGTTTTACAGTAAAAAAGCTGTTTACAGACCAACTTGATCTGCAAACAGCTTATTTTTATGCAACATCTTCCATTGTGGCCAACCTCTTTGCCTGATCTGCGGTGATAAGAGCATCCAGTATCTCCTGAATGTCTCCGTTCATTATCTTATCAAGCTTATAGAGTGTAAGCCCTATCCTGTGATCTGTAACTCTTCCCTGCGGAAAATTATAAGTACGGATCTTTTCCGAACGATCTCCCGTTCCGATCTGTGAAAGTCTCTCTGCCGATTCCTCTGCAGCCCTTCTTTGAAGTTCAAGGTCATAAAGCTTTGTACGAAGCAATGCAAATGCTTTATCCTTATTCTGAAGCTGCGACTTTTCCGTCTGCGAATAAATTACTATTCCTGTGGGATAATGGGTAAGCCTTACAGCGGAATCTGTTGTGTTTACGCATTGTCCTCCGTTTCCGGACGCTCTCATAACATCAATTCTGATATCGTTATCATTGATCTCAATATCAAAATCTTCAGCCTCAGGCATTACCGCAACCGTAATCGTTGATGTATGAATACGTCCTCCGGATTCGGTCTCGGGAACTCTCTGTACTCTGTGAACTCCCGACTCGTATTTAAGAATTGAGTATGCTCCGTTTCCGCTTACCATAAAGCTTACGGATTTCATACCTCCTATGCCTGTTTCTTCACATTCCAAAAGTTCAACCTTCCATCCACGGCTTTCGGCATAATGAACATACATCCTGTAAATCTCTGCCGCAAAAAGAGCTGCTTCATCACCGCCTGCTCCGCCTCTTATCTCAACGATAACATTCTTATCATCATTGGGATCCTTGGGAAGAAGAAGGATCTTTAAAGTATGTTCAAGTTCCTCAACCCTGCTTTTTGCCTCGGAAAGTTCTTCTTTTGCCATTTCTCTCATCTCTTCATCCGATTCTTCATCGAGTATCGCAAGTGAGTCCTCTATGGCCTCCTTATTCTTTTTATAGTCGGTATATGCTTCAACTATAGGTGTAAGCTGTGCCTGTTCCTTCATAAGCTGTTGAAAGCGCCTGCTGTCATTAGCTGCATCAGGTTCTGAGATAAGATTCATAACCTCTTGATAATGCATCAAAAGATCTTCTAATTTATCAAACATATCTTCTCCAATCCGGGTCTTTTAGATTTACCGCCGCTTTGTCAAGCTGCCCCAAACTACCCTGTCATTTCCCGAAAGATCTTTGTCATACCCCAAATCACTATATCCAAAGTCTTTCATTATTCGAGTAACATCATCCTTCTGATCATATCCTATTTCAAAAAAAAGCCTTCCGTCTGATTTAAGAAACTTACGAGCCATGTCTGAAATCTTATAATAAAAATCCAGTCCGTCCACACCACCGTCAAGGGCGCTGTGAGGCTCATGATCCCTGACCTCCGGCATGAGTGATGATATATATCCACTCGGAATATAGGGTGGATTTGAAACCACTATATCAAAAAGCCCTATATCATCAGGAAGTGCATCAAAAAGATCTCCCTGATAAAAATCCAACCTGTCAAGTTCTACTTTGTTTCTCCATGCATTCTTTTGTGCAATAACAAGAGCCTCTTCATACAGATCCGTTCCCACTCCGCAAATCCGGTTTTTGGGAAGTTTTTCATCAAAGTTATCTAAGCATCTGACATCTGCAAGCTTTAAAATGCATATAACTATGCATCCGCTTCCTGTACACAGATCCAAAACCCTAAACTCTTTTGAAAATCCCCTTCCCTTAATATATTTTAAGATATTCTCTATAAGAACCTCAGTGTCCGGTCTTGGACAAAGGACATTCTCGTTTACATAAAAAGGAAGGCCCATGAACTCTGTCTCACCTATAATATGCTGAAGCGGAATACGTTCACAACGTTTTTTGATAAGTTCTTCATATAAAGCGATCACATCGTTATCCGCTTCATCCCTCAGCCGGAGTAATAAATCGGACATATTTGTACTTAGAGTATAAAGAAGGAGGGCTCTGGCATCATAAAACGAATCCGATACCATAGCTCCCGAAAGAGATTCCTCTCCTTCTTTTTCGAGCTCATATAAGGTCATGTATTTCTCCTTTAAACTGAGATAAAAAAGACGTATAGAATAATTCTATACGTCAAAATATCCGGGACATAAATGCCCCGGATACAATAATTCTACTGCTCAGCCTTAATGCCGTACTTCTTATTGAACTTATCAATACGACCTCTTGCCTTAGCTGCCTTCTGAGTACCTGTGTAGAAAGGATGGCACTTAGAACAAATTTCTACATGGATGTTCTCCTTTGTAGAACCGGTTACGAAAGTGTTACCGCAGTTGCAGGTAACTGTAGCCTGATAATAATCCGGATGTATACCCTGTTTCATCACTTCACCTCTTTACAAAACGATTTATGAACTACTGCTTCAAAGTAACCTTTAAAGCTATAAAATCCCGAACAACTCATACATAATATCATAATTATCGTCATTATGCAAGCATTAAATTATTTCATCCTCTCCCTTTACGAGCTTAACACAGCCGTTAATCTCGTTTTGAATATTTTCAAGTTTTTCGGCATTGATGGGATAACCTCCGCCTGTGTACTCCACAGCATCAGCATAATCTGTTCTCTTAAGGAAATCCATTATCGTGTCGTTGTTAAAGGCATTGTATTTAACCAGTTTTTCCATACTTTTTTCGCGATTATTTTTATTGAACTTATCACGTGCCTCTATCTCTTTTTCAACCTCCTTAAGTTTATCTTTGGCTTCCTCGTATTTATCCCTAAGCTCCATAAGTTCAGGATCATCTTTGGACTCTTCATCGTAAAGCATCTCTAACTGTTCATCGCTTAAATCAAGGTCTGCAAGTATATTCGTGTAGAAAAGCTTTAGGATATGCAGTTCAACCAAATGAACATCTTCTTTGTGATCGTATGCAATATTTTCGGAAAGTCCCCTGATGTTCCCAATAGTCTCGCTTATCAGGTCCGCTCCTAAATAATCATAGAGCATCTTATCATCGATCAGTGTATTGTTATGTTTAACCTCTTCGATAAGCTGTCTTTCATATTCGGGATGTGCGCCCTTGTTGAAGGTCTTTTTATCATTAATGTAATCCAGATAGCTTCTTTGCGAATGAATAAGAAAACGCTTCATCCTCTTTTTAACTTCCGTAACCTTTGCTTCAAGCGCGTTAAATTCATCCACAAAATATTGCTTTGTTTCTGTAAGATCCATTATCTGTGCCCGGATCTCCTCCTCGGATAAATCACTTGATTTTTTAACGTTTTCGATCTTGTTATCGCATTCATGAATACCGATTTCCATTAACATAGAGTCAAGGGTCTCAGCAAGATCTTCCTGATACTCTCCTATATCCGTACCTTCAAAATCTGCCATTGCAGCAAAAGCGTTAGCATAGGTTCTGCAAAGTTCCTCTCCGAGATTCTCTACAACATCCGCATGATTTTCCGACAGATAATCATATAAGGAATCGGATACCTTCGTCTCTTCAAGCCGTTTATTTTCGTACTCTTTGTAGACATCTTCTCTTATTATCTCCCTACGTTCGCTGTCCCATGCGTTCTCTTCAAACTGCTCCTCCCTGAGCCTTTGTTCTTCTTCGTATTCCTCCTCTTGTCTTTTTATTTCCGCTTCTTCCTGCTTGCGTTCCTGCTCCTCGATCATCTCCCTGTATTCAAATTTGCGTTTCTCATAAGCAGCATGTATTTCTTGCCATTTTTCTTCAATATCCTTTTCAAGATCAAATCTGTTTTTATCCCTTTTCAAAATGGCTCTGTCCCAGAAAGTCTTATACTCTTCAGCTATCTCATCCTGTAATTCCTTTAATCCTTTTCCGAAATCATACTCGTCGGCTTCTCTTTCTCTAAAGAAATTTCTTTTTGCGTCAGTATATTGTTGAAAACGCCAATGATCCTTATACTCATCAATTTTTTCCGGAAGTTCCTCAAAACCAATATTGATTCTGATCTCATCGGTTAAATAGTCTCTGACGCTTTCAAGACGATCATTAAATGACCTAAACAGACTAAGAGACGCATGTGCACGCAGCCACTCCTCCTTTGCTCCTTTTTCGATAAGATCGTTAAAATATTCTGCAAAAGCCTCTTCTCCAAGAGATGCTATCTGACAATTATATCGAAGATATCTTATGTCCTCATCTCTTAAATCCAAAAGATCATCCACATCTTTGATCTTTGAGATATCAAAATCACAATATACAAGCTGATTTATAAGGTCTTTCTGATCACTCGCAGCCGATGCCCTCTTTTTCAGATATTTTGCATATTTTGCGTCATCTTCCTCACTTACAAGAGTTGTGTCCTCATTTTCAGCAGCATAATCCTTTAGGTATTTCTCATCAACATAATACTTGACTTTCCTGCCGTATTCACCCGGATACGGATGCTTTATATCCTGCTGTACATGTTCTTTGTATATACGAAGAGAATATTCATTTTCGTTTGAAAACAGTAATTTTGCTTTTTCAATCTGCTTTTTCCACTTTTTGTTACTACTCTTCTTTTGGTAATAATCAGCCTTTTCCTTGGGACTCATATTGTTAATACGCTCGGTCTCTTCCTGTTCCAAACGTATAAACTCCTGCTGAAGATTAATGGCCTGCTGTCTTAACCTTTCCTTGCGCAAATCCTCAAGATTCTTTTTGATCTTTTCAAGTTTGTTACCAAGATCGACCTTTATGACAACATCCTTTTTCTTTTCAACAAGATTAAGGGCTATCTTAAAGTCCTTTCCTTTTCGTTTGTCAAACTCTTTTTGATCTAACCTTGTTTTTATCTTATGATCATATTCCTCTGTCCATTTTTTAGCCCTTATCTTCTGTTTTTCCTTTTTATCATGTGCCTCCTGTTCTGCAGCTTCTATACTATCCCGTACCCTCTTTTCAAGGTCATAAGCTTTTTTTATAACCTCTTCTCTTTCGTTATAGTGATTCTCGTTAAGAAGATCCTCCATCCTCCTTGCCTTATGATAATGGAAGGTTTTTCCGTTTAAAAACTGCGTAAGTACTCCCGCCTTTTCACTGATGGTCTTATAGGCGAATTTCATTTTTCTGGTCTCTTCGTTGGTGGCAGAATCATTGAAAGCCTCTTCAAACACTTCGGCTGCATCACCCGTTAAGGCGATGGTTTTTGTAAGATTTTCGGAAACGCCGTTATCTTCTTTAGTATACTTTTCTTTGTGCTTTTTATTGATGTATGTGTATTTTCTTACCAAAGTTTCAAGCCTATCCGATCTATCCAACAGCTTTTTATATTCATCTGATTCAGGACCATGCTCGTCTTCGCATCTATCCAGCTCATAAACGATTTCTTCGTTAAGCTTTGTAAACAGATCATGTTTAATGGCAGAATCAATTATTATAAGGTTTTCCTCATCCCCGTCTTCCACTGAAATAAGAGGGTTATTTTTTATCTGCTCCTTAATCTCGTCTTTTTTAAGATGTTTAAGTACCAGCTCATCCTCCGGGGATACATCTTTCTTTTTGTTAAGAGAAGAAATATAAAGATCGGTATAGTGGTCAACAAAAATCTCAGGCGTATCTCCGGTATTATTATCACAAACCTTATCCAGTTCTTTATTGGCAGATTCTTTTGTAATGATATCCTGTAGAATCTTGTTCTTTATCTCCAAAGAACTGTCTAAGATCATAAAATAGTCCGTTGCGATACTGTCTCTTTGAGTGCGGTACAGATCATATGTTGTTTCGATCTCTTCCTTCGGCTTATTCTCTTCAATCATTTTATTGATGGTTCTTTTCATCTCAAGATTAACAGCATTATACTTTTTATATAAGCGTGCGGAAGTGATCATGGTCTTTAAATTTTCATAGTTTTCATCTTCCTTATCCTGATTATTAAGATCCGGCAAAAGAATAGCAACGCTTTTTATTGTATCCTCTCCAAATACGGCAATGTTTTCCACGTTTTCTTTATCATCCATGAATTTCTTTGTTAAAAT
>JAILKW010000213.1 GCA_024693455.1 Lachnospiraceae bacterium | reverse complement strand
ACATATAGAAGCGCTTACAAAGCTTGTTAAGGAAAAAGAGCTTGACTGCGGTTTCGCATTTGACGGTGATGCGGACAGATGTATCGCCATAGATGAGAACGGTAATGTTATTGACGGAGATTATGTACTTTATATCTGCGGACGTTATTTCAAAAAACATGGTAGACTTGACGGTAACCATGTGGTTGCCACGGTTATGTCAAATCTCGGATTTTTCAAGGCTATGGAAGTTAACGAGATTGAAGTTGATGTAACAAAGGTAGGCGATAAATACGTTAACGAAGATATGGTAAGGAACGGATATGTTCTCGGAGGAGAACAGAGCGGTCATATCATCTTTTCAAAGCATGCTACCACAGGAGACGGTATTCTTACAGCTATCATGCTGATGGAAGTTATTATGGAGGAAAAGTCAAGTCTCGGACTTCTTGCGGCCGGTATGAAAAAATATCCCCAGCTTCTTAAGAATGTTGAAGTTACAGATAAAGAAGCTGTTATGACAAATGAGGAAGTTCTTGCCGAAAGAGATGCCATAGATGCGGAACTGGGCGGAGACGGAAGACTTTTACTTCGTGAAAGCGGAACAGAGCCCGTTATCAGAGTTATGGTCGAAGCAGAGACGGACGAGCTTTGTGAAAAATATGTCGGAAGAATGGTAAATACAATAAGACAGAATCTTTAATCCCGGTCTGGACTTATAAGAGAGTATCGAAGCGGAGATTATTTATGAAAGAATTTATTAAATTAATAGAAGACGAAATAAAGGCAGCATTTAAAGCGGCGGGATTTGACGAAAAATACGGAAGTGTTACTGTTTCAAACAGGCCCGATCTTTGCGAGTTTCAGTGCAACGGAGCTATGGCTGCTGCAAAAGAGTATCATAAAAAACCCATAGATATTGCGACTGCGGTTTCCGAACAGCTTTCGGATTGCAGTATGTTTGAATCAGTATCTGCCGTTATGCCGGGATTTTTAAATTTAAACGTTACAGGAGAGGCTGTTGCCACATATGCCAATAATATGGCAAATACTGAAGGGTTCGGAGTCGAAAAGGCAGGTAACCCAAGAACCGTTATTCTTGATTACGGCGGACCTAATGTGGCAAAACCCCTTCATGTCGGTCATTTAAGGTCTGCGGTTATAGGAGAATCAATAAAAAGACTTCTTCGTTTTATGGGACATAATGTTACAGGCGATATTCATATGGGTGACTGGGGCCTTCAGATGGGTCTTATAATTACTGAACTTAATGAAAGAAAACCTGAGCTTGTATATTTTGATGATTCATATGAGGGAGATTACCCTAAAGAGGCTCCTTTTACAATAAGTGAGCTTGAGGAAATCTATCCGACGGCGAGCGGGAAATCAAAAGAGGATCCGGCTTATAAGGAAAAGGCTCTTCTGGCCACGGCGGAACTCCAGAAAGGAAGAAGAGGTTATACCGCTCTTCTTGAACATATATTAAACGTATCGGTTACGGATCTTAAGAAAAACTATGACAGACTTTCTGTTAGCTTTGACCTTTGGAAGGGTGAAAGAGATGCAGATCCCTTTATTCCCGATATGGTGGAAAAAATGAAGGCAGACGGATTCGCTTATGAAAGCGACGGAGCACTCGTTGTTGATGTTGCGGAAGAATCCGATACAAAAGAGATCCCGCCCTGCATGATCTTAAAATCAGATGGTGCAGCTCTTTATGATACTACGGATCTTGCAACTCTTATCTGGAGACAAAACGATTATCATCCGGATCAGGTTGCCTACGTTGTTGATAAAAGGCAGGAACTTCATTTTGTGCAGGTTTTCAGGTGTGCAAAAAAGACAGGTATAGTTCCTGAAAGCTGTGATCTTAAGTTCATAGGATTCGGAACCATGAACGGAAAAGACGGTAAGCCTTTTAAGACCCGAGACGGTGGTGTAATGAGACTTTCTTCTCTTCTGGATGAGATTTCGGAAAAGATGGAGGCTAAGATAAAAGAAGCCGGAACCATGGATGATGAGGAGGCCAAAAAGACAGCCGATATTGTTGCTCTTGCAGCTATCAAATACGGCGATCTTTCAAATCAACCTTCAAAGGACTATATTTTTGATGTCGACAGATTCATTTCCTTTGAGGGAAATACCGGACCTTATATCCTTTATACCATCGTAAGGATCAAATCGATCATTAATAAATATATTGAAGCCGGAAACAGCATGGATGATCTTACAATACTTACTCCGGATTCGGACAGTGCAAAATCGCTTTTGCTATCACTTACAAAGTTTGAGGGAGCGGTTTCGGGAGCGGCTGAAGAAATGCTGCCCAACCGTTTATGTGCATTCATATATGAACTGTCAAATGAGATAAATCACTTCTATCACGAGACAAGGATTCTTGCGGAAGAAGATGAAGCAAAAAAGAAGAGTTATCTGGCCATGCTGGATCTTGCAAAACGTGTTTTGGAGCAGTCGATCGATCTGCTGGGATTTGAAGCACCGGAGCATATGTAAGTCTAACGGTTATGGCATGATTTCTTAATAACGATCTGTTAAAGACAAAGTCAGAAAGAGAGGCGTTCAAATGACAAAAATAGACATTTTTTCCGGATTTTTGGGAGCAGGAAAAACCACACTTATCAAGAAGCTGATCGATGAAGCCTACACAGGAGAAAAGCTTGTTCTTATCGAGAATGAGTTTGGTGAAGTGGGCATAGACGGAGGCTTTTTAAAAGATGCCGGGATAGAGATCTCCGAGCTTAACTCAGGTTGTATCTGCTGTACCCTCGTGGGAGATTTTTCTAAGAGCATGAGAGAAGTCCTTTCTAAGTTTCATCCTGACAGGATCCTTATTGAGCCTTCAGGTGTAGGTAAGCTTTCGGATGTTATGGCATCGGTTATAGAACTTGAGAAGGAAGAAGATGTAAAGCTTGGAGCGCTTGTTACTGTGGTAAATGCACTTAAGGCAAAGAAGCAGATGAAGGCCTTCGGTGAGTTTTTTAACAATCAGATCGAGCATGCGACTACAGTGATCCTTTCAAGATCACAGGATGCCACAATTGAACAGCTTGAAGATGTAAATGAAATAATTAAGCAGAATAATACGAAGTGTGCGGTTATCACCACTCCCTGGGAAAGCCTTTCGGGAGAGGCCATCAAAAAGGTAATGGATGGCCAGGATAATCTTGAAATGAAGACCCTTGCAGAGATGCATCATGCAAAGGATCATGAGGAACATGAACGTGAGCATCATCATGACCACGAGCATGAGCATGAACACCATCATGACCATGATCACGAGCATGAACACCATCATGACCACGAGCATGAGCATGAGCACCATCATGACCACGACCATGAACACGACCATGAACACGCGCATGAGCACGGACACCATCATCACAACGACCTGCACGGGATTGCGCACCTCGTTCGGGATCATATGGGACTGCCCGAGGCGGTACAGGCCGACGTGCTGGCGGTCTACGGGCTGATCGCGGCGGCGGAGAGCAAGGTCCACGGGGTCCCGGTGGAGCAGGTCCACTTTCACGAGGTGGGGGCGCTGGACGCGGTGGCCGACGTGACGGCGGTCTGCCTCCTGCTGCGGGAGCTGGCCCCGGATCAAATTCTGGCATCGCCCGTCCACGTGGGCAGCGGGCAGGTCCGCTGCGCCCACGGGCTCATGCCCGTCCCCGCCCCCGCCACGGCAGAGCTGCTGAAGG
>JAILKW010000201.1 GCA_024693455.1 Lachnospiraceae bacterium | reverse complement strand
AATTCCTGTCCGAATCCGTGCGCATCCTCGCGGAGCGTTTAACTCAGTCGGAGCTTGTACCCCGACTGAGTATAGTTTGTCATAACCCCCACCTACGCTAACGCTTAGAGGTGGGGGATTTCTCCGACTGAGTTAAAGGCGGGGCATTTATAAGCCGGATATAATCATAATGCCTATGCACTAATTGTTAAGTGTATCCATAATTTCTTTTTTTATAAACTTCATTTGATTTTTAGCAATTTCATTCTGCGACTCAAATTCCAGCATTTTCAAAATATAACCCTGCTCAAGTGTTTCAATGCGGCTTTGTTTATAAACCAACTCAAAAGCAAGGGCCAGATGCGAAACTATTATTTCAAATGCGTTTCTGTCTTTCATCCTGGGAATACAACTATGCGCCCTGACATAATTCATTATCTCGTCTCTTGCGCAGGCAAAGTACAGATCCTTTTTCTTGTCTTCCGAATATATATCCTCAAAGGGTATGCTTGCCTGTACCCGGAATATATCAACCTTATCCGCATCTCTCAATATATTACAAAACATCTTTGTTCTGGTATCGAGATCCTCCGGAAGTCTGAAAAGCGAATGTGTACGAACCGCTGTCTCTATCAAATCAAGCTCTCCGTATTCACGCGTTCCATCCTCCACAAACCCTTTTATTAATTCTTCTTTAAATAATATATCGGCACCAAGCCCGGCATGATCCACAGAAGCCTTGTCATTGAAGGTTCCGTATCTTCTTACCTGCTCAAACCTTCCGATATCATGAAGCATTCCAAGAAGCCATGCTAAATAAATATCATACTCTTCAAGTGAAAGAGAGGCAGCGATCTTTTTAGCGATCGCTGCCACAAAATATGTGTGCTCTATTTTAAGTCTGATTTTAACATCCTTTGGATTATATGATGAAACATAGTTATTAAAACTATTTTTAACTTTATCGGCATCCATTTACTTTAAATTCTCCATTATTCTCTGAGCATCTGATTCAAGTAAAGGATCTATCTCATAAACCTTACCGGCATCAACCAATGAAGCATATGAAGGATCAAGAGGTAACTTTCCGAGAACCGGAAGGCCAAACTCTTTTGCTACGGCATCTACCTTACTCTCTCCGAAAACCGGGATCTGTTTACCACAATCCGGACATTTGAGATAACTGTAATTCTCCACTATACCGAGAACCGGTATATTCATCATCTTAGCCATATTAAGTGCTTTTTTAACTATTAATGAAACCAGTTCCTGCGGAGATGTAACTACTACTATACCATCCACAGGTAACGACTGGAATACCGTAAGGGGGACATCACCGGTTCCGGGTGGCATATCAACAAAGAGATAATCTACATTGCCCCATGCTATATCGGTCCAAAACTGTTTCACTACACCTGCGATCACCGGTCCCCTCCAGATTACCGGTGACTCCTCATCTTCAAGCAAAAGATTCATGGAAATAATTTTGGTACCGTCTGCAGCTTCCTTGGGGAAGGCTCCTATATCGTTCCCCTCCAGATCACCGCTAACGCCATACATCTTAGGGATCGAAGGTCCTGTAATATCAGCATCCATAATGCCAACATCATAGCCTGCTGTTCTCATAGTAGAGGCAAGCTGTGCAGTAACAAAACTCTTGCCTACTCCTCCCTTTCCGCTGACAACTCCTATAACATGTTTAATATCCGCCCCCGGATTCAAGTCGATATGGAACGGATCTGCGTTTGACGCGCTCTGTCCTTTGGAAGGGCATCCTTCACAGCTGCTTCTCCCACAGGTTGACGCGCTGGCGCAATTTTCTCTCTCGTCTGACATTTCTTCACTACCTTCCTAATTAGTATTTAGTATCTCTAAAGCTGGCATGAGTTGATTTCTCTTTACCTGCCGCATCCAGATCCCTTAGCTGATGACCTAACTTACTGATACATGCACCGCAAAGCTTCCCGGAAGTAATGGGCTTACCACACTTTTGACAATGAACGGCAAACCCTTCCGATTCGCTCTTTATAACTATCCTGCCCTCTCTGATCCAATTTTCGATATAAGCCGCAGGTATATCATATTCCTTTGCTACATCAGCAAGTTTTGCATCCGGATGATCATAAATATAATATTTAACATCCGTGTATTTGCTTTCTATTTCATTGTAGCAATCACTGCAAATTCCCCTTACTAAGGATTTTGTTAATTTTTTGCATTTTTTACACGTATATAAATCCATGACACTACCCCCTTTTTGTCATAATATTTGTGTAATTATACCATATCGGGCTTTTAAAATCTATCTATTTATGTGTGAAATTATTTCGTAAAAAATGATATAATAGAAGGACATTCAGAATAATTATTATTAGAAACACAACGGAGTGGAACCGAATGAAAAAAATATTATTTGTATCAAAAATGAATCAAATAACGAAAGAGCTGAATAATATCCTCACAAACATGTATCAAGTTCAAAACTCCAATTACAGTGCCGATACCATAATGGACATGATAGAGGTTACATGTCCGGATCTTGTCATTATATCTCTTATCGGAGCTGATGATCTTGACACCTCTGTTTTTTCACTTATACATCTTCAACACCCTTTGCTTCCCATAGTAACCATCGGAGACGAAATAGAGACAAAGCGAATTGCAAGATATGATGAAATGGATCAGCTCACAAAGATCATGCGTCCCATCTCCAGCCAACAGATTGTTGCTGCTATCGATATGATCTTATCTGATGACAATGATATCTCCGGCCAGACAGTAATAAAAGAACCCGAGCCTCAGGTATCAACTGAGCATTCTCATTCCGCGCCGGCCATTAATTTGGATATTGCAGATGGTGACTCCTCTAAAAAGACTATCCTTGTAGTTGATGACAACGCGGGTATTCTTAGAAGCATTAAATCCATGCTGGATGAAGAATATAATGTAAATGTTGTTACCTCAGGCGTAAAAGCCGTAGCAATGCTTGGAAAAAAGCGTCCGGATCTTATTTTACTGGATTATGAAATGCCGGTAATAAACGGTAAACAGACCCTTGAAATGATAAGAACGGAGGCTGAGTTCCAAAGAATCCCCGTAGTATTTTTAACAAGCGTTAATGCACGTGAGCAAATTCAGGCTGTTCTTTCATTGAATCCTAACGGTTATCTTCTAAAGCCTCCCGTACGCGAAAAATTACTTTCCACAATCAAAAATATAATCGGCTGATGCGAAGGCATCAGCTTTTTTAAACTTATTTTAAGGTACAAAGATTAAGATGTGTTCATAAACAAAACAAAAACCAACAAACCAAAAGGAGACACACTTATGAAAAGAAAAGCATTTATTAAAACACTTATGGCTATTACACTTGCAGCTGCAGTAAGCGCTTCATCCGTTCCGGGTATAAGCGATGCGCTTGGAACCGACATGCCCGAAACAAGTTATGCAGCTGATTCCTCTTCTGCTTCAACAACTACTCCCGGAAACGGCGAAACCCCTCCCGACAAACCCGGCGACGGCAGTACATCCAATGCCCCCGGAGGTACTCAGCCCGGCGGATCCTCTTCTTCAGTAACCGCTTCAGGAGCAACGGAGATCACCTCTGATACGACAGAAAGTAACAAAACATACACAAGTACTACTGCGGATCAGAATGCTCTTTTGATAAACGGGAAATTAACTGCTACACTTTCGGATATAAATGTAACGAAAAGCGGCGATTCAGAAGGCGGCGATTCCAATAACTTCTACGGAACCAATTCCGGAATACTTGCCGAGGGCGGTGCTATCGTCAATATTGAAAATGCAACTATCAAAACTACTGCAAAAGGAGCAAACGGAACTTTTTCATATGGCGGAAACGGCGGTACTAACGGTGCCTCCGGAGATGGTACAACTGTTAATATAAGTAATTCCACAATTACAACAACCGGTGATCAGGCGGGTGGTATCATGACAACAGGAGGCGGCACAACAAACGCGAACGATCTGACAGTATCCACAGCAGGAAATTCATCCGCTTCCATAAGAAGTGACAGAGGCGGCGGCACTGTCAATGTTAACGGAGGAACATATTCTACAAGCGGAACAGGCTCACCTGCAATTTATTCAACCTCAAACACAACCGTTAAGAATTCCACCCTCATTTCATCAAAATCCGAAGGTGTCGTAATAGAAGGTCTCAATTCGGTCGTTCTTGAAAATGTAAATCTTTCAGCAAATAACACCGCTTTAAACGGTAATGCGACAGAATATGATACTGTTATGCTTTATCAATCAATGTCAGGTGATGCTGCAAACGGTACTTCAACCTTTTCAGCTAATAAAGGAAGCATAACCAGCCAAAAGGGAAGCGTATTCTATGTAACCAACACTTCCGCTCAAATTAGTCTTCGTGATGTAAAGATCACAAATCAGGATAGCGGAAACTCACTTCTAAAAATAGCAGCCGGTGGTTGGGGCACTTCAGGCAAGAACGGTGGCGAAGTTACCTTCTCAGCCTCTAAACAAACCCTCTCCGGAAATATTACGGTAGATTCAATTTCAACACTTAATCTTCTGCTCTCGGAAAACTCTGTTTTTACAGGTTCGATAAATTCAAGCGGATCAGCCGGAAAAGTTTATGTAGAAGTTCCCGAAGGATGCACATGGAAGCTTACCGGAAACAGTTATATCACAAGTCTTAGTTGTGTTGACGGCTCAATTGATCTTAACGGGTATACACTTACGGTCGGTAGTACAACTTACACTTCAGGCAAAAGCACCGGAAGTTCAGTAAACAGTATAGCTGCAAACATTCTTACCACAGATGCTGATACCTCCAAAACAACTGACACTACAAGCACATCTAAGCTTAACGGTACAACGATAAAATCCGCAAAAAGCAACAG
>JAILKW010000178.1 GCA_024693455.1 Lachnospiraceae bacterium | reverse complement strand
ATCTTATCGAATACGAAAATACAAACAAAGAGGCTTCGCCCGAAAGAATGGCGGAGATCCTCATGATCCTTGAAAGAGGAGTAAGACATAATCCTGCTATGACGGACAATCTTTTGTCTGTAATACGTGAAGAATTTCTTTAAAAAACCGCCTTAATCATTTTAAGGTGGTTTTTTAGGTGATTTTTTACTAAAATGTTATAAAAAATAATCCTTTTCTTGACCGATATTGAGTAATAAGTTACAATATTATAGGTTTTTTATGCAGTTGGAATATTATTTTTCTTACTGTAATAAATATTTTTTAATCCACCGAGCAGGAGGTGATAAATTGGCAAAAGAAGTTATTGACAAAATTCGCAGTGCGGAAATGGACGGCGAAAAGGCTGAGAAGGAAGCCAAAGAAAAAGCCGAGAAATTGATTTCCGATACGCGAGAGGCAGCCAAACGGGAGGCGTCGGAATTGATATCATCAGCCAAGCGTGAGGCGGCAAGTGCGGCAGAAGATGCTGCGCAGATGACAAAACGTATGCTTGAGGAAGCGAAAGACACTGCTTCCGGAAGCACACAGGAACTACGCTCTGTTGCAGCATCAAGAAAGAATGAGGCAATAGACGCGATTATTGGCAAGATGCTGGGAAAGTAGATAAGGAGGTAGGTCTATGGCAGTTGTGCCGATGAAGCGCATGACGATCATTGCTGCCAGAAGCGATCGCAAAGCTATTTTGGAGTATTTGCAGAGGCAGGGAGAAGTGGAGATAGACCGGGAGAGCCCGGATGATCCATATTATCACAAGATCGATGTGTCGGGATCACGGCAGATTTTTGAAAAAAATGTAGGATTGATAGATCAGGCACTTTCGGTGCTAGATACATATGCTCCTCTTAAGACGGGACTTTTGGATTCTATGTCGGGAAGGACAATCCTTTCTCTTGAAGATTATGAGAAGGGTGTTGCCAAAAGAGATAAGGTTATGGATATCACACACCAGATCCTGTCCCTTCAAAAAGAAGATGCGGAGTGTAAGGCATCGGTACCTAAGTATGAGATCTCAAAAGAATCGCTGGCTTCATGGATGAATTTTGATCTTCCGCTTGACTTTAAAGGAACCAAAAGGACAAAAGCCTTTATCGGTACCTTGCCCGGCGAGTGGACGATGGAAAACATCTATTTGGAACTGGGGCAATTAAGTGAGAATTCCGACAGGTTTGACGTTAATCTCATAAATGCAGAAACGCAGCAGACATGTGTAATGATAGTTTGCGGCGCTGATGATGAGGCTGAACTTTCGGATGCTCTTCACAGAATGAATTTTGCGAAGGCACCTATTTCTCACGCAGTTCCTTCGGAGGAAGCAAAGGAGCTTGACGCTAAGATCGCAAGGGCAAATGCCCAGTCGGCGAACATAGCGGCTAAGATAATGGAGCTTTCCGCACACAGAGAAGATCTTAAGTTCATCCGTGATTACTTTAAGATGCGTGCGGACAAATACGAAGTTATCGGTGAGATCAATCAATCCGACAGAGTTTTCATTCTGTCAGGTTACATTGCAGCGGAATCAGCGGATTCCCTTGCGGAAAAATTAAATAGCAAGTATGATATCGTACTTGAGTTTGAGGATCCTTCCGAAGATGAGGAGGTTCCGGTCAAGCTCAAAAACAGAGGATACGGATGGCCTATAGAAGGCCTGGTTGAAAATTATTCGATGCCGGGTAAGGGAGAAATAGATCCATCATTTGTTACCTCATTGTTTTATTATATCTGCTTCGGACTTATGTTATCCGATGCGGCTTATGGATTGATAATCGCGCTTGCAACAGGGGTTTGTTTATATAAATTCAAGAACATGGAGATGGGACTCAGACGTAATCTTAAGATGTTCTTCTTCTGCGGAATATGGACAGTGGTAGCAGGATTTGTATTCGGAAGCTTTTTCGGAGATTCGGTATCCTCCATTGCGCAGACGTTCTTCGGAGTAGAGAAAGCCAAGGCAGGAACTTTGCTTCCGGCTTTATGGTTTAATCCTCTTGATAATCCGATCAAGATGCTTACATTCAGCTTCGGATTTGGACTTATCCATCTGTTTACCGGTCTTGGAGTACTTATCTATACCGATGTTAAGAATGGTAAGGTTGCGGATGCGATCTACGACGGAGTTTTCTGGATGATGTTTGTCGGAGGATGCGTGGGATTTCTTCTTACAGTTCCCATGATCACAAACATGCTCGGAGTAACTGCTTTGGGTGGCAATGTTGCTACAGTTTCAAAGTGGGTTGCCATCATTGGAGTTTTGGGCGTCGTTGCTTTCGGCGGCAGAGATTCTGCCAGCATCGGAGGAAGGATCGGTTCCGGACTCTACAGTGCGTACGGGATCACATCGTATCTTTCGGACGTGCTTTCATATTCCAGACTTCTTGCTCTGGGACTTGCCACAAGCGTTATCTCTTCGGTATTTAACACTATGGCGGGAATGGTTGGAGGTGCGCTTCCGGTATTTTTCGGAGTTATCCTTTATGCAATCATATTTATTATCGGTCATGTACTGAATCTTGCGATCAATGCTCTCGGAGCATATGTTCATGCCAACAGGCTTCAGTATGTTGAGTTTTTTGGAAAGTTTTATCATGGAGGCGGACGTTTATTTACGCCGTTTGCCGCAAAAACAAAGTTTTTTAGAATTAAGGAGGACAAATAATCATGACAATGGGAACAGTTTTCGCACTTCTTGGAGCTGCACTTGCAGCACTTCTTGCCGGAGTTGGTTCGGCAATCGGCGTTGGCCGTGCGGGTCAGGCAGCAGCAGGAGTTGTTACTGAAGATCCTAATAAGTTTTCACAGGTACTTATCATGCAGCTTCTTCCCGGTACACAGGGAATTTACGGACTGCTTATCGCATTCATCGCTCTGACCAACATCGGTATTATGGGTGGTGACGCTAACCTTTCTACATCAGAAGGACTTCTTTATTTTGCAGCTTGCCTTCCTATGGCAATCGTTGGTCTTATTTCCGCTATGCAGCAGTCAAACGCAGCAGTAGCAGGTATCGCACTTGTAAATAAGCGCCCTGATCAGTTTGGTAAGGCAATGATCTTCCCCGCAATGGTAGAGACATATGCTATTCTTGCACTTCTTGTTTCAATCCTTTCAATCTTTGGTGTAGCAGCCCTTCACTAACAGAAGGCCACGGAAAGCAAAATTAAGGAGGATTCCATGACGGGATTAGAAAAAATAATCGGTAATATCAAAGCGGAATCCGGCGCAGCCGTTTCAAAGATTGAAAATGAAGCTAAGCAAAGAGCAGACCAGATAAGATCTGAGATCATGTCAGAAGCACAAAAAGAAGCAGACCGCATTAAAGCAAATGCTGCGGCTGCATCGGGAGATGCTAAAGAAAGAGCGGATTCTGCTGTTGCTCTTGAGAGAAAAAGAGCTATGCTTAAGGCTAAGCAGGAGATAATAGCTGATACGATCTCGGCTGCCAAGGAAAAAATAATTGGCTTTGATACAGATAAATATTTTGACAGTATTCTTACACTTATAAAAAACAATGCCAGAGCAGAGGAGGGGGAGATAGCATTTAATGCCAAAGATCTTTCCAGAATGCCCTCGGGCTTTGAGTCAAAGATAGCGGGAGTTCTTCCCACGGGCGGAAAACTTAAACTTTCAAAAGAAGCCTGTGATATAGACGGGGGATTCGTGCTTAACTACGACGGAACTATTGAAAATTGTTCGCTCAGTGCCTTGTTTGAGGCCGCTAACGAAGAACTTTGTGATCTGGTTCGTGAAATACTTTTTAAATAGCGCAAATAGATTGGAGGGCTAATGTCTGATAATAAATATATCTATGCTGTTGCGCGGATCAGGTCAAAGGAGCTTACCCTTTTAAACACTGCTTTTATGGAGCAGCTTGTTTCGGCAAAGGGTGTGAGCGAAGCAATGTCACTGCTTGCAGAAAAAGGATGGAGCACAGGTGAAACAGGTACCTCGGATTTCGAGCAGATGTTAAGAAGCGAGGAAGAACGTACCTGGGATCTTATAGCAGAATTAGTTAAGGATATGTCTGTATTTGATGTATTCCTTTATGCTAATGATTACCATAATCTTAAAGCAGCCATCAAAGAAGCTTGCAGTTCCCAGGAAACACCGGGTATCTATATTTCAAGAGGCTCGATTCCTGTGGATACGATCAAAAGCGCGGTAAGCGAGAGAGATTTCTCGAGGCTTCCGGAGCGCATGAGAGAAGTGGCATCCAAGGCGATGGATACGCTGCTTCACACGAGAGACGGTCAGATTTGTGATGCTATGGTGGATCGCGCCGCACTTTGCGATATACTTCGCGCAGGAAAGGAAAGCGGCAGCAAGATACTCAGTGATTACGGTGAACTGACAGTCGCTACAGCGGATATTAAGATTGCTCTTAGAGCAGCAAAAACAAAAAAGGATGCTCAGTTTTTGAAGGAAGCGATCGCTCCCTGCGATACACTTGATCATACCAGACTTATAGAGACAGCTGCCAAAGGAGAAGATGAAGTACTTACTTATCTTTCCGGAACAGTTTACTCGGATGCCATAGATATGCTGTCAAAATCGGCATCGGCATTTGAAAAGTGGTGTGACGACAAGATGATGGACAGCATCCGTCAGGAGCTTTATCACCCCTTTACCATCGGACCGCTTGCAGCATATATTCTTGCAAGACAAAGTGAGATCCGTTCAGTCAGGATAATACTCACGGGTAAAGCGAATGATCTTTCGGAAGAGACCATTCGGGAAAGGATAAGGGCGACCTATGTATAAGATAGCAGTTTTGGGAGATTGGGATAGTATCTTCGGATTTGCTACTCTCGGTCTTGATACCTTCCCCATTTCAGATCCGGAAGAGGGTGCAAGGGTTCTTAAAGAACTTGCGGAAAGTGATTACGGTATAATCTATATTACCGAGGCACTCGCCGCAAAACTTGATACACATATACAAAAATACGCCGACAGGCAGCTTCCGGCTATAATTCTTATTCCGGGAGCCAGCGGAAATACAGGCGCAGGTATAGCGGCCGTTAAACGCAGTGTGGAAAAAGCGGTCGGTTCGGATATCATTTTCAATAACTAAATAGAATAATAAAAGGAGAATAGAATGAGCGCAGGTACTATTAAAAAAGTTGCCGGGCCTCTTGTTATCGCAGAGGGAATGCGTGAAGCCAATATGTTTGACGTGGTCCGTGTTAGCGATGCCAGACTTATCGGTGAGATAATCGAGATGCATGAGGATCAGGCTTCCATCCAGGTTTACGAGGAGACATCCGGACTTGGACCGGGCGCACCTGTTGAGACTACAGGAGTACCCATGAGTGTTGAGCTTGGACCGGGACTTATAGGCAATATTTATGACGGTATCCAGCGACCGCTGGAAGAAATCATGGCTCAGACAGGCGGTAATCTTCTCCAAAGAGGAGTAGAAGTTCCGTCACTTAAAAGAGATAAAAAATGGCCATTTGTTGCTACAGCTGCAGCAGGTGATGTTGTAGAGGCAGGAGATATTATCGGTACTGTTCAGGAGACAGATGTCGTTGTACAGAAGATAATGGTTCCTTATGGCGTCAGTGGTAAGATCAAAAAGATTGATTCAGGTGATTTTACCATCACAGAAACGATCGCTGTTATTACAGATGATAACGGAAAAGATGTAGATGTTACATTGATGCAGAAATGGCCTGTTCGTAAGGAGCGTCCTTACAAGCAGAAACTTTCGCCCAATATGCCTCTTGTAACGGGACAGCGTGTAATCGATACGCTTTTCCCTATTGCAAAAGGAGGAGTGGCTGCAGTTCCCGGACCTTTCGGTACAGGAAAAACAGTTGTTCAGCATCAGCTTGCTAAGTGGGCGGATGCGGATATCGTGGTTTATATCGGTTGCGGAGAGCGTGGAAATGAGATGACAGACGTTCTTAACGAGTTCCCCGAGCTGAAGGATCCCAAGACAGGAAAGACCCTTATGGAAAGGACCGTACTTATCGCAAACACATCCGATATGCCGGTTGCTGCCCGTGAGGCATCAATCTATACAGGAATCACAATTGCAGAGTATTTCCGTGACATGGGTTATTCCGTAGCACTTATGGCAGACTCTACCAGCCGTTGGGCTGAGGCTCTTCGTGAGATGTCAGGACGACTTGAGGAAATGCCCGGTGAGGAAGGTTACCCCGCATACCTCGGTTCACGTCTTGCACAGTTCTATGAGCGTGCAGGAAGAGTTATATCACTCGGAAAAGAAGGAAGAGAAGGAGCGCTTTCGGTTATCGGAGCCGTAAGTCCTGCCGGTGGAGATATTTCCGAGCCGGTTACACAGGCTACACTTCGTATCGTAAAGGTGTTCTGGGGACTTGATTCATCTCTTGCACAAAGGCGTCACTTCCCGGCTATCAACTGGCTTACAAGTTATTCCCTCTACCTTGAAAATATAGGAGCTTATTTCTCAGAAAGCGTAGAAGAGGACTGGAACGAACTTCGCAACAGAATGATGGTCTTACTTCAGGACGAAGACAAACTTAACGAAATGGTTCAGCTTGTCGGAATGGATGCACTTTCAGCACCCGACCGTCTCAAACTTGAGACAGCAAGATCCGTGCGTGAGGACTTTTTGCATCAGGATGCATTCCATGAAATTGATACATTTACTTCACTTCATAAGCAGTACATGATGATGCGTCTGGTACTTGATTACTATGACAATTCCATCGAAGCTCTTGAAAAAGGAGCCAAGGTTGATGACCTTGTAAATCTTGCTGTTCGTGAAGCGATCGGAAGATTTAAGTATACTCCCGAAAATGAACTTAAGGGTGAGTACGATAAGATTATAGGCCAGTTGAATCAGGAGATTCAGGAGTGCCTGGCAAAGAAGGAGGACGAATAAATGCCTAGAGAATATCGAACCATTCAAGAGGTAGCGGGTCCTCTTATGTTGGTACGTGGCGTTACAGATGTCACATACGATGAGTTGGGTGAGCTTGAGCTTGCCAACGGAGAGAAGCGTCGTTGTAAGGTTCTTGAGATAGATGGCGGTAATGCTCTGGTTCAGCTTTTTGAGCCGTCTACAGGTATCAACCTTGACAGTTCCAAGGTTCGTTTCCTTGGACGAAGCATGGAACTTGGAGTTTCCGAGGATATGCTTTCACGTGTCTTTGACGGACTTGGTCGTCCCATTGACGGAGGTCCGGAGATCCTTCCGGATCAAAGGCGCGATATTAACGGACTTCCCATGAATCCTGCAGCACGTGCATATCCCGAGGAGTTTATTCAGACAGGAGTTTCAGCTATTGACGGACTTAATACACTGGTTCGTGGTCAGAAGCTTCCTATCTTCTCGGCATCAGGACTTCCTCATGCACAGCTTGCAGCACAGATCGCCCGTCAGGCTAAGGTGCGCGGAACCAGTGAGCCTTTCGCGGTTGTATTCGCAGCAATGGGTATCACATTCGAGGAGTCAAACTACTTCATCGAGTCGTTCCGTGAGACAGGTGCTATTGACAGAGCAGTGCTCTTTATCAACCTTGCTAATGACCCTGCGGTTGAGCGTATTGCTACACCTCGTATGGCACTTACCGCTGCAGAGTATCTTGCATTTGAAAAAGACATGCATGTACTTGTTATCATGACGGATATTACCAACTACGCAGATGCTCTTCGTGAGGTTTCCGCCGCACGTAAGGAGGTTCCGGGTCGTCGTGGTTATCCCGGATACATGTATACTGACCTTGCTACATTATATGAAAGAGCAGGACGTCAAAAAGGAAAGAAGGGATCTATCACACTTATCCCCATCCTTTCCATGCCGGAGGATGATAAGACACATCCCATCCCCGACCTTACAGGATATATCACAGAGGGACAGATCATTCTTTCCCGTGAATTATATCAGAAGGGTCTTAAGCCGCCCATCGATGTTCTTCCTTCACTTTCACGTTTGAAGGATAAGGGTATCGGTGAAGGCAAGACCAGAGCCGATCATGCAAATACAATGAATCAGCTTTTTGCCGCTTATGCTCGTGGTAAAGAGTGTAAGGAACTTATGATCATCCTTGGTGAAGCAGCTCTTACTGATATCGATAAGCTTTATGCTAAATTTGCCGATGAGTTCGAAGATAAATATGTTAACCAGGGATATCGTGAAAACAGAGATATCGAAGAAACCCTTTCAATTGGCTGGGATCTTCTTCGTATCCTTCCCAGAAGTGAGCTGAAACGTATTAAGGACGAATTCCTTGATAAGTATTATTAAAGCAGCCGGATTAAAGGAGTAGATTATGGCACAGGCAAATGTAAATCCTACCAGGATGGAGCTTACGAAGCAGAAGAAAAAGCTTAATACTGCCAGAAAAGGTCATAAGCTTCTGAAGGATAAGCGAGATGAACTTATGCGTCAGTTTCTTGATCTGGTTCGTGAAAACAAAGCTCTCAGAGAAGAGGTAGAAGAAGGAATAAAAAAAGCTAATCAGAACTTTGTACTTGCCGGCTCTGTAATGAGTAAGGAAGCGGTTTCAGTAGCATTTATGGCACCTAAGCAGGAAGTATCACTTGATGTTTCCGAGAGAAATGTTATGAGTGTTGACATTCCGGTATTTGATGCCAAAATGCGAACAAGTGATGCAAACGATATATATTCTTATGGTTTTGCATTTACAAGCAGTGACTTGGATGATGCCGTGTTTTCATTATCTCAGCTTCTTCCCAAGATGTTAAAACTTGCCGAAAGTGAAAAATCATGTCAGCTTATGGCCGCTGAAATAGAGAAGACCAGACGTAGGGTTAATGCTCTTGAACATGTCATTATTCCGAGAGCCCAGGAGAATATAAAGTATATTTCTATGAAGCTCGATGAAAATGAAAGATCTTCTCAGGTAAGACTTATGAAGGTTAAGGATATGATGCTTGAAGAAGCACATCACTATAAGGACAGACAGTAGATAACTGTTATCATAAGAGCAGATTTTTCGTTTACTATGGAACTACTATATGATATAATTTCAGATATAGTCAGTTTAAATAGGAGGTATAATGGATCTAAGTAATTTTTCTGCGCAGGATATAATTGATATGATAGATCTTGCAAGAGTAAAAAGTATTATCGGAACAGTTGGAAATTATGCCGGCAAGATGACTAAGAGAAAAGCAAATGCTTTGATCAAAGCGTCCAAAGAAGACAAGGAGGGTTTAGAAGTGAAAAAGTTTTTAAAGGGTGTTCTCATTGCAATAGGTATTTGTGCGGCTATCGCAGGAGTTGCGTTTGCTCTGTATAAATATTTCACACCTGATTACGAAGATGAATTCGATGATGATTTTGATGACGTTTTCGATGATGACGATGATGAGGATCTTTTTGAGGAGAAGGCATAACATTTTTGTTAGTTGACTTTTACCCCCGTCTTTTTGAGACGGGGGTTTTCCATGTTTAGGAGACATTGATTTATGAAAAAAGGGCAGATAGCTATAGGAAAAGTTTTATACAGTGAGTTTCCCAATATGGGAGTGGTTTTGGCTGATACGGTAGAAGGTGTTCCGGTAAATGATACTGAGCAGGAGGAAGTGCTGATCCGGGTAAAAAATACGATTCCCGGACAGAGAGTTGAGGTAAGACTGGTTAAGAAAAGAAACGGATCATGGAGGGGAAATCTTCAAAATGTGATCGAAAAGTCTAAAGAGGAAACAAAACCCGGCGAAGAGGACTGCGATTTCTACGGATTAACGGTTTTTTCGGATAAGCCTTATTGCGGGAGCTGTCTGTACAGAACTTTGCCTTATGAAGAAGAACTGAAGATAAAAAGCGATCAGATAAAGCGTCTGCTTTCACCTGTTATTCCTGATTTTGACTACGTTTTTGAAGGAGTGACAGGAACAAAAAAAACGGATCATTACAGGAATAAAATGGAACTTTCCTTCGGAGATGACAGGCCCGGCGGAGAACTGCTTTTGGGACTCCACAGAAGAGGCAGTATGTATGACATAATAAGCTGCAGTGGTTGTAAGCTTATGCATCCCGATATGGATAAAGCCAGAAGGATAACCGAGAGCTTTTTCAGAGAAAGTCAAATACCGTATTTACATAAAAGAACACATGAGGGCTACCTCAGACACCTTTTGCTCCGGAGGAGTTTAAGCACCGGTGAACTTATAATAGGACTTGTTACAACAACACAAAGTCCGTTTTCGGAATCATCTTCGGATGGATATGACAGAAGCGAGGATAAGATGCTGGGGGCTTATACAAAGGCTGTATTAAATGAGGATTATGAAGGAAGTATAGCCGGGATAATCCACATAAAAAATGACAGATTAGGTGATGTTGTCGTAAATGAAGGACTGGATATTTTGTACGGACGGGATCATATAACAGAGTCTGTTTTAGGACTTGAATTTAAGATAACTCCGTTTTCTTTCTTTCAGACTAACACCGAGGGAGCCGGAATCCTTTATTCAAAAGCAAGAGAGTATATTAAGGATGCGTTAA
>JAILKW010000173.1 GCA_024693455.1 Lachnospiraceae bacterium | reverse complement strand
TGAAGTTCTCTCTTTTTTCTGTTTCCTTTCTCCATATCGTCCTCCGTCCCAAAACCGAGTGTATGCTCTGTTTATTATATTTATTCTTTTCTATTTGTCAATAAAAAACGGATAACCACGTCGAAACGAAGCTATCCGATATAATAACTGACTTGGGGCAAGGTTCATTATTCAATGCAATCTGATGGCTAATTCATTCATAATAAAACGAGTGCCAAACCAAGTGCCACGACTGTGCCATTTTACCAGAAGATATATGAAAAAGGCGTTCAAATAACGATTCCTAATTTCATAATATATCATCCTCCTTACCCGTATTTACGGACTTTTTAGTGTAACCTCAAACTGCTTTATGGCTTGAATCATTGTGTTCTCGGTTACATGAACATAAGTATCCATTGTAACCTGTAATGAAGCATGTCCAAGCATCTGCTGCAGTGTTTTCGGCTGAATCACCTCTCAATTGCACGCATAGCAAAAGAGTGTCTCAGAATATGCATCAAAGTAACTTCCAGTTTTGAAATTTTTACCATTTACCTCTCCCATGGATTTCAGTGTTCCTTGCTACAAGATGCAACCTGAACTTCTTTGCTTTTTCAAGTTTCTCTATTTTAAACCCCGCCTGTCTGCAGAATTCCCTTATCTCATCCAATGAATATGCCTTTACATCCCCGTGACCAGCAAGGTTTGCAAGTGGCATTTCCGTATGATTCATAAGCCAAAGTACCGGTTTTGACGCCGTATAGTCCTGCAGGATAAGTCTTCCGCCGGGCCTCAAAACCCTCTTTACGCTGTCAAAGAACGCCTGCGGGTTCGGGTAATGGTGAAAGCTGTTGGAGCATATGACCACATCGAAGGAATCTTCTCCGAAGGGCAGGTTTTCACAGTCTCCGACCACCCATTCTACCCCCTCAAGATTCTTTGCCCTTGCTGCTTCAATCATCCTGGACGTTATATCCAGTCCCGTATAACGCTTTGACATGTCTTTTTCATACAAAAGCGATATCATCGGTCCGGTCCCGCAGCCGCAGTCCAAAAGGTCGTTAAAATCCTCTTTTTCCAGTTCCGCGGATATATACGGGTAATCTTCCTTGCATATCTCATAAATCCCCGCCTGATCCGTCTCATATATATCCGCGGCTTTAGAAAACTCCTTAATGGTAAGCTCTTTATACTCTTTATCCGACCTCATGGAAAGCCCCCTTTCGTTTATCAGCACACCCCGGTACATTTTTCAGCAGATTCACAGCCGAACCGAGGCTCATGTTTACTTCAAAATCAATACATCTGTTGAATTTGATATCCGACTTTGTTTACAAGACTTCCTATTCCTTGTATCTCGCAACGGATCTCGTCACCACTTTTCAGATACACCGGTGGCTTCATTCCCATTGCAACTCCGCCCGGCGTCCCGGTCGCAATGATCGTTCCCGCCTTCAGTATCATCCCCTGGGATAACTCGGATATAGCTTCCTCTACAGAGGTTATCATGTTTTTTGTATTACTCTCCTGCCTTTTTTCGTTATTAACATAGCAGCGTATATCAAGGTCACGGGCGTCTTTTACCTCATCAGCTGTAACGATACAAGGCCCCATAGGTGTGTACCCGTCAAGACTTTTCCCCCGGTACCACTGCTGATGCTTGAACTGAAGGTTTCTCGCACTTACGTCGTTAATGATAGTGTATCCAAATATATAGTCAGATGCTGCTTCTACCGGAACATCTAATGCATCCTTTTTAAGGATCACTCCCAGTTCGACTTCATAGTCCAGGCTGTCCACAAAATCATATGACGGTATTATCCCCTCCGGATCATTTGCCTTATTGACTCTTTTAGAAAAATAAACTGTATCCGTCTTCTTTGTGAAATCCAGTACATCAACTGTTTCTTCTATATGCGATCTGTAATTGACCCCAAGGCATATGATATCCTGAACCGGTACCGGTATCGGTGCCTTTATTCTGTATTCACGTCCGTTTTCTTTTGGAGTTTCATTTTCAAGCCGGCCGACGATCAAAAGGCTGATTTCGTCAAAACGTCGGATCAGTTCGTTCATATCCTTTACAATGATTCCCAGCGAATCCAAAGTTACCGGTCTGCCGTCTTTTCCTTCAACCGCAACATACTGTTTGTTTTCTGATTCTATCGTATACAACCTCATATGTTTTCTCCTCTCACACCGGCATTTTCATGAATTCATCTATTACATGTAAAACCGACTCCGCATATTTCCTTTCTCCAAATAGCCATTGTTCATGCTGCATGTCAAATTCCCTGATGTCGGGATCATGGAAATATCTTTTATAGCGTTTCAGATATTTTTCCCCCATCTTATTGGCATATATGAAATGAGCTTTTGTATGTTCCACGTTTATATCGTTTTCCAGATATGTGATCAGATCAGTATAATACTCATTCTTGATGGATTCGGGGTTGAATTTTGAAAAGCACGTCATAAATTTCTCGGCAACCTCATCCTCCATCAGAAAAGTCTTTTTTAGGAGATTTTTGGTCTTTTCCCGTTTTCTTTCGCTTTTAGTAAAGCCGGTAAGAAGCGGTACTACCAGCATGGACTGCAGCTTTGCAGAAATCTTACCGCTCTGATCGAGGTCAGGACTGCCCAAGATTCCGTGATCCATATGAACCTTCCTTCTCTGTATCAGCTGCCCCACAAAACTGGAACCGAGAGAGGATCCGAGAGCCGCGTCTATCCTTCCTTCATGTTTTTCAATGATATACTTCTCAATCTTTTCCGTGACCGTTATCATATCCGGAAAAATATCATTACCTCCGTCGAATCCGTCATAATTAACGCATATAAGGTGGTATTTTCCAACAAGATCATCAAAAACGTTACTAAAATTTGTCTGCCAGTCACAGCATGTTCCCGGAAGCAGCATCATCTTTTTCTCATTTTCTGTTCCATACTCTTCAAAAGTCATCTTTGTCCTCCCACATCATTTTTTCGACAATCCTGATCGTTTCCTCGCGCATGTATTTATCTCGATACTGCGGTCTGTTTTTACTTCACGCAGCTAAAGTAAACCATCGACCCGTCTACATGGTATTCCACCTGTAAATATAGCCTGCGAAGTATCTTCAGAAGCTGATCCTCCGTAGGAAACGGAGGGGTAAACCAGCCTTTCCTTGCCAAGACATTCTTTACAAGCCAGTCCGTACGCTTTGATTTCCCTTTGATATAAAAACAGGCTATAAAACTTCCGCCCTTCTTAAGCACACGGTTTGTTTCCTTAAATGCTTTTTTCTTGTCAGGAAACGCATGAAACCCGTTCATGCTCATGACAATATCGCAGCTTTCATCAGCAAGCGGTAATTTACCCACATCTCCCTGTATAAATGAAATATGTTTACAGTCTCCCAATCTTGCCTTTGCTTTTTTAAGCATATCTTCGCTGTAATCAAGACATGTGATCCTTGCATCCCGCAGGGATCTCCATTTCTTTTCCGTGAATACCGCAGTCCCTACAGGGACGTCAAGCAACTCCCCCGAAAAGTCGTCCGGCACATAGGACAGGACCTTTTCTGCGATCTCATTGTCATCCGTCCCGCTCCAAAAGAAGCGTATGTACATCCTGCTAAAGACGTTGCCCTGTGTCAGGACATCATCATATATATTCCTTGAGGCGTGATATGCTGTTTGTATCCGATCCGACACCGGCTCTGCCCTCCCAAGTCTCTTATTCCGTGCTCTGTATTCCGTATCTTCCTTCTCGTCATACCCGTCATACGGAGCGTTCGGATCATGGGGCTTCTGCTTCTTTAAGCTATTGCAGACCTGATCCTTGTGTGCAAATACGAAGTCAAGGTCATCCGACCAGCCCGTGTGACCGGTGATTACCTTCGGGGAGATTCCTCTGTCTCGCAGGAGCTTCTCCAGTTTCACAAGCGATTTTTTTGAAAGCTCGATATCCTCGGCAAGAGAATTGATAAAGCTGTATCCTCCGTCCGCACCGAACCATATAGTATCCCCGGTAAAGAGATACGCATCGTCTATCAGATAAACCATATGCCCCATGTATGTCCCGGAACAAGTATAGCCTCAACCTTGATATCATCAATATAAAATACATCACCGTCCTTTAAGAGCTCTCGTTCATTATCGCTCTTCACCATCGGGAGCTTATATAAGCCAAAGATTACCTTCCTTCTCACCTCCCCGGTCATATACCTGTTTCCAATCTCACTGATATACAGTTTAGCTTTCCTAAACAGACCGTCGCTGTCACGCTCCACGGCACCCACATGATCAGTGTCCTGATGCGTTATCAGAATATGTCCTATAGAAGACGGATCTATATCCAGCCACCTTTTGAAAATTTGAAGCTTTTCTTGACATTTTTCTGCCTCCTTATTTCTTTCCTTTATCCTCCAAAAAATGTCACTGTTCCCGTATCCCCGTATAAGATGTATCATTGTTCCCGTCACCTACCATGATTCCCTCCAAGCCAAACAGTGTTCCCATTGCAAATAAGCCGATTCCCTAAAGTTTCATTTCGTTGATTCCCTTTCCTGATACACGGTTTCGAGTTATCACCAGCTAACTCGTGGTTTATATTATACTCCACTATTTGTGCGGAGTTATTCTATACGGTAAATACGTTAGTACTTTAGTTAGTTATTGCTAATCAAAAAAAAACAATAACATATGTTTGAGATATAATCAATACGTCCGGGAAGTATTTTTTTAAGCTATTTCAACAATTTTATCCATTGAAAAAATATTATATGTGCGTGCAAGCACGTCCGCATGACGGCTTTATTGCGCAAAAAACCGCCGACAGACTAAAATGTTCTATCAGCGGTCACTATCATTGCTAACGCTTACCCGAATATCTGTCCCGGGAGCTTTTGCTTCTCCTTTGGCGGAAACTCTTTATCAAACTCATCCACGTCCTCATCCTTCACATAGTACCCCTGCGGAGTCTGATATACCCCTGTAACATCATCCAGATATCCCGGAATCAGTTCCTT
>JAILKW010000150.1 GCA_024693455.1 Lachnospiraceae bacterium | reverse complement strand
CCTTCGGTCCTTACCGGTTGTCCTGTAGTACTCTTCTTTATCGTTATACATAGCTAAATCTGCTTTCTTTTGCAGGGACTTAAAGTCTCCGTCAAAACTATCGGTATATGCATAGCCGAGTGCCATATGGAAATTATTGTTATCCATCTTTTTCTTCATATATGAAATACTTAGCATTGTATCTTCTTCGTTAAAGTCCTGCCTTACGGCAATGAATTCATCTCCTCCGATCCTGTAAACAGATGATTCTCCGTACATCATTAAAAGAAGTTTGGCGCAATTTTTGATCAGCTTATCGCCTTCATCGTGCCCTTCATTATCATTTACCTGTTTCAAACCGTTTACATCAGCCACAATTACCGAAAGCGGAAGGTTAAGTTCATAGCAATTGGAAAAATGTGTCTCAAAAGCATTTCGGTTCTGTGTACCTGTAAGCTTATCCATGTACGAATTCTTTTCACTTCGAATGGCATCTTCTCGTTGATAATAAATACAGTTTTCCTTGGCATTAAAACCGTTGAAAATTGCAAGCGCCATACTTTCGCAGGTCGGGTAACCACAGGATGAGCAGTTTATCTGTCTTTCTTCGTCAGTGAACTTATACATGGAATTAAAGATCTCTTCCCGGGCCTCGGGAGTTATTTCCTTTATATAATGAAGCTTGCTCTCATCATGGAATTCACACGAGAACATTTCAAGATCAAGATCTTCAAACTGCTTATTAAATAGTACGAGTCTCTCCTTTGGTGAAAGAGAGGGATTCCATGGTGAATCCGGATCTTTACTTTTGCTTTTTGACCTTATCTTTTGAAGTTCATAAAGGCTGTCATTATCATTATCCGTTTCCCGTGAAGATTTCTCAGCTGTTCCTTCTATACAACCCTCCTGACAATTAAGAGCATCTATAAGGAAATACGGATTATCGTCATCAAAAAACATGTCCTTACTGTTTCGCAGCCATCTTACCAGATATCTCTTTCCTGATATGGTACGGATAGGGATATCATCTCCCATAAACCATTTTATATTGTCTCCGAGTCCTCCGGGAGCAGGATAGAAGGTGCCAAGTCCCGCAGGGATCTCCGGTTCTGTAGGTTCTCCGTATACATCATGATCTTTTGCATACTGCAAAAGCCTGTCGATGGTAATATTGTATTGAACAAGATCCGGCCTTCTTTCCATTTCCATTTTCTTTCCGATACATGGACCTATAAAAGCCAGTTTTTCCGTCATCTTTAAAATCTGTTTACAATAAACAGCTGCACACATCATGGGACTTAGTATCGGAAGCAGCTTTGGTATGAGCTCAGGCAGACAATGCTCTACGAAAGCGGTAACAACGGGACATGATGTTGAGATACGATTTGCCGATCCTTCTTTTTCGATAAACTTAAGATATGCCCATGTACAGATATCCGCACCAAAAGCTACCGGTATTATCCGCTTAATTCCAAGATTCTTAAGTCCACCCAGGATCGTTTTATATTCATTGGGATGTTTGGCAACAAATGCAGGTGCAACAAGTAAAGAGATTTCTTCACCACGTTTTAAATCCGCAAAGAACAAATCCGTATCATCATAATAAGTCCTGGCATCCCGGTCACAGGCTTCAAAACATGCACCACAATTAATGCATCGCTCTCTGTCAATATCGATAACCGTTTTTCCCGATACAAATTTTGAGATGCTGGCTCCTACCGCTGCACAGATACGTACACATTTGTTACAGCCTATACAATTATCGTTTGTATAAATAAATCCTCTGCTCATTATATATGCCACACCCTTATAAATGAACTTAAAGCTATATTTTATATTACCATATTATATCTGTTTTTTCTATCTCTTTAACCGATATCGATACGCCATCTGCTTAATACTCCTGTTAGTCAAGACTCGCTCGCGAGTCTTGCGCGCCGGATTCGGGTCTGCTTCAACAGACAAATTCCTGTCCGAATCCGTGCGCATACCCAAAGTACTCTCTAAGATCCTACTTGATTGTAACCTTGTTTTTCCTTATACTGAAAAACATATCATTAGTTCGGTCATCGTCATTCCACCCGGCACACCTCATTCCGATGCCTTTTCAGATGACGATTTATTCAGCATAAAAAGTCCGGGGTATTTGAAAACAGAACCACCGGCTGAGATTTTAATTTATAAGGAGAAAAACATGAGAGCTGTTGTAACAAGAGTAAAAAATGCCTCAGTAACCATTGACGGCAAAATTAACGGAAGCATAGATAACGGATTTTTGGTCTTACTTGGAATACACAAGGACGATACTGAAGAAAAAGCAAAATGGGTTGCTGACAGGATCTGCGGTCTTCGCGTATTTGAAGATGAGGAGGGAAAAATGAATGTAAGTCCTTCCAATGCAGGTGCACAGTTACTGATCGTTTCACAATTTACTCTCTATGCAGATGTATCATCCAGAAGACCCGGATTTTCCGATGCTGCAAGACCGGACACTGCAATACCTCTTTACGAACTTGTGATCAAAGAATGTCGTGACAGGGGATTTGTTGTGGAAACCGGTGAATTTGGAGCAGATATGCTTGTTGAATCCGTAAACGATGGTCCGGTTACTATAATAATAGAAAAATAAATACTATATAAATAAGAACGCAGCCATAAATCTTATGGCTGCGAAACTTGAATTTATAATTTAATTAATTCTCTGAAAAGTCTTGATACGGGAAGTCCGACTACATTATTGTAATCACCATTAATCTGTGAAACCAGAATTGCTCCCCGTCCCTGAATCCCGTAAGCCCCTGCTTTATCAAGCGGTTCTTTTGTGCTTATGTATTTTTTCAAAAGATCTCTGTCATTTTCATACATTGTGACTTCGGTTACTTCCGAAAAAGTATGATAAATCCCCCGTAATGGAGAAATTACAGAAACACCTGTACAGACAATATGTGTTCTGTCTGATAAAAACATGAGCATATCAAGTGCTTCTTTTTCATCCTCCGGTTTTCCAAGGATCTCGTTTTCATAGGCAACAACGGTATCAGCGCCAATAACAATAGCATCTTTATGTTTATCCGAAACGGCCGAAGCCTTTCTGAAAGAAAGAGCTTCGACCATTTTTACAGGATCATCTTCATTTATATTTTCGTCGCATTCCGACACCTCCACAGTAAAATCAAGTCCTATCTGTTTAAGCAGCTCACTCCTTCTCGGAGAAGCAGATGCCAGAATAAAATGTTCTTCAAAGGGGTTCATTATTATCCTTCCCTTGTAAATTCGATAGTTTCACCATCGAGATCGAGATAAAGATAATCTCCTTCTACATTAAAATCATACTTGGTACCGTCATCTGTGATCATATCAATGCTTTCCCAGATCACATCAACATCATCCTGAAGACTGAGTACTCCCGTGTGATCATCATTTAATGTAACACTGTAGGTAACTTCTGTTTTTTCACCGTCAATCTCATCAGATACTTTTGCTGTATATTTTCCCGGAATATAAGAATACTGTTCCTGAGCCTGAAAATCTTCAAACTCCATTGTGTCAAGTACAGTGGCAAGCGTATCGCTTACAGCCATATCTATTTCTTCATCACCTGCCAAATGAGAGATCTGATCAATTACAAGAACTCCGCCATTATATTCTAAAGCAGTAATAGATTCGTGTGCCTGAGATCCGCCGTCTTCAAATGGATATGAATAAGTAAATGACCATTTGTCACTGCCTGTTCCGAAATAACCCTCTGTTCTTTCAAGAGTTTCCTGATCCCACTCTGAAGTCATCTCTCCGAGTACTTCCTGAGGCTGCTTATCTTTAACATAGCTGATGTATATTCCGTTTGTTCCTGCTGAATCACCGATATATGCAAAACCTGTTATACCGTTTTCTTCCGTAACCGCTATAAGAGAGGGATCGTATTTTACAGTCCATCCGTCGCTACTCTTATGGTCCTTCATTTCAGTTGTTTCCTCTGCTGTATCTTCTGTCTTCTCACCCTCGGCAGTATCAGTGCTCTCGGTAGTCTGCTCTGTTGTCGTTTCTGCAGCTTCCTTATTTCCGCCGCATGCTGTCATTGAAACTAAAAGTGCTGCCATTAAAATTCCGGTAACTAATTTGTTCTTCATAATAAACCTTTCTCCTACTTATTTTGCTTTTCCGGATCTTATAAGGCTCCATTTTCCATAGTACTCTCTACCGTGTATCACACGATATGCTCGAACTTTGTAAAAGAATTTTTTGCCGGCTTTAAGTGCGGTATTTCTGTAGTATTCAGATCCGGTTGTCTTTATCTTAACATAACCGCTTTTTTTCTTTTCCGAACGATAAACCTGATAACCAGTTACATCAGGAACTTCTTTCCATGAAACCTTAATACTTCTCTTACCGGACTTTATAGTAATACCGGTAACTCTTGCGACATTTATGTCACGCGGTTCATAATAATAGTTTAAATCAAGATTGTCAACCACACCATCGATAGAAGCGCTGTCTGTGCACTGCCACATTGTAACCGGTCCACTGTATTTATTTGTATTATCCGTTTCTGTATGAACAATGGAATTATATCTTGCTACCCAAATCCCGAAATTTTTGGCCACCATATCCGCATCTATCTCTTCAGTCAAAAAAACAGAGTTGGAGTATAACAGTGGAGTAAAACCGCCTCTTTTTATACTAACGCAAAATGCTTCCGCAATAGCAGTCTTGGCTTCTTTTGAAAGTCTGGCATTTTTAAGCCTTTTTTGCATTTCATAATCAAAAGCTACGGGAAGAGTGATATTTTTTCCATTAAGTAAGTTCAAAACATATTCAGCATGTTGATTTGCTTCATCTACGGAAAGAGCCTGCGAAAAAATATAAGCTCCTACTCGAAGACCTGCTTGCGTTGCTTCATAATAATAATCTTCGAATTTTGAATCTTTACTGACATAAGTGTCTTTGGCATCAAGTGCCGATGATGCACATCTTAACATTACACCGTCTACACCT
>JAILKW010000122.1 GCA_024693455.1 Lachnospiraceae bacterium | reverse complement strand
GCAGGAGATCATTATTGACGGCGGTAGTGGCATTATTAATGCTGACGTAAAATCAGAGCATACGGACATTTTTCTTTCGCATCTTCATACAGATCATCTGGTCGGGCTTCCTATGTATCCCGGGCTTTCTGTAAAGGGGCATAGCACGGATATTTTACTGCCCTCATTTCTTAATGAGAATGTTAAGGGAGAATTAAGAAGGATAATCGATCCTCCTTTTTGGCCTCTCGGCCTTGAAGATTATCCCGGAGATGTTGTAATAAAAGAATTTACAGATACGTTTAAGACAGGAGTGGCAAAGATAGATGTGATCGAGGGTAATCATCCGGGTGGCTGCGGTATATTTTCAATTTCCATAGAAGATAAAAGGATAATATATGCTACGGATTATGAGCATGATGAAGAGGGTGATAAGGCACTATGTGATTTTGCGAGCGACGCAGACCTTTTGATCTATGATGGGGCATATACTGATGAAGAATATGAGAAATTCCGTAACTTCGGACATTCCACACCCCGTCAGGGAATTAGGATAGCTAAGGCGGCGGGAGTGGAAAGGCTTTTGATCACCCATCATTCACCGGCCCATGATGATGACTTTTTACGAAGCATGGAGTCAGATTTAAAAAACGAATTTAAAGGTATTTCCTTCGCAAAAGAAGGAGAGATAATTATCATATAATGAACAAAAAGGTATTAAATACACTTGAATTTAATAAAATAATAGACAGACTGACTGCTCTGGCGGGAAGTGACAGGGGAAGGGAGTATTGTAACAAACTTCACCCTGTATCGGATATAGATAAGATCAAAGAGAGACAGGAAGAGACATCTGCAGCTCTTGGGAGAATACTAAGAGACGGCTCCGTTTCGTTTTCGGGAACATTTGATCCGGGATTTTATCTAAAGAGACTTTCCATCGGGAGCAGTCTTACCATGTCGGAGCTGCTTAAGATAGCTTCACTCCTTACGGTTGCAAAACGTGTCAAAAGATATGGTTCATCCGGAAGGCTTGAAACAGAAGATGTTCTTGCAGGATATTTCAATGAGCTGGAACCGCTAAGTCCGATATCAGACGAGATAACAAGATGTATATTATCGGAAGAAGAAATGGCCGATGATGCGTCACCCGGACTTAAAAATGCAAGACGTCAGATAGGGATTTTAAATGAGCGGATACGCTCTCAGATGAATTCTATGTTAAACAGTGCATCTGTAAGGGATTGTCTGCAGGATACTGTTATTACAATGAGAGGCGGCAGGTATTGTCTTCCGGTAAGGGCGGAGTTTAAATCCCAGGTTCCCGGTATGGTGCACGACCAATCGGGAAGCGGCGCGACTCTTTTCATAGAGCCTTCTTCCGTGGTAGAGCTTAACAATAAGCTCAGGGAAGCAGAACTTGAAGAAAAAGCTGAAATAGAAAAAGTTCTTGCCGAACTCAGTATTAAGGTTTCAGAAGTTTCTGATGAGGTTAGGAACGATTTTAGGATCCTTTCATCGCTGGATTTTATTTTTGCCAAAGGAATGCTTGCAAAGGAACAAAATGCAATGTTTCCCGAGCTTAATACAGAAGGAAGGATATATCTTCGGAAAGCAAGACATCCTCTTTTGGATCCCAAAAAGGTTGTACCTATAGATGTTTATCTTGGAGACGAGTTTGACCAGCTTATAATCACGGGGCCTAATACGGGAGGAAAGACGGTTTCGCTTAAGACCGTCGGATTACTTACACTCATGGCACAGTCCGGGCTTCATATCCCTGCGGGGGACCGGTCGGTAATAGCTGTATTTAATGATGTTTATGCGGATATAGGTGATGAGCAAAGCATTGAACAATCACTTTCCACCTTCTCGTCACATATGACTAACATTGTTTATATTTTGGGACAGGTTGAGTCTCCGCAAAAGGCGGAAAGAAGTGCACTTGTACTTTTTGATGAGCTTTGCGCCGGAACAGATCCTTCGGAGGGAGCGGCGCTTGCGACAGCGATCCTTGCCAGACTTCACAGAGACGGCATAAGAACAATGGCTACTACCCACTATTCGGAGCTTAAGGTTTATGCACTTACTACTGACGGGGTAGAGAACGGAAGCTGTGAATTTTCGCTTGAGACTCTTTCTCCGACTTACAGATTGCTTATCGGAGTTCCGGGAAAGAGTAATGCATTTGCTATCTCGGGCAAGTTAGGTCTGAAACTGGACCTTATAGAAGACGCCAGAAACAGGGTGGAAGATACGGTTCAGTCCTTGGAAGATCTTTTTACCGATCTGGAAGAAAATCGGATCGCAATGGAGCATGACCGGGATG
>JAILKW010000104.1 GCA_024693455.1 Lachnospiraceae bacterium | reverse complement strand
AGTACCCTGAATAAATGAAGCGGTGTTCGAAGCAATATATGAATGATTCCCTTTATACCTTCCCTTTTATAAAGATACACCTCATTCCTGTAAGCGAATGCAAACCTGTCCAGCTTTTCCACCGGACTTCTTGAAATATCCGCCCCGGTATTTTCAACCGTCTCATGAATAACTACACTGCTTCTTATCGCATAGCATGGATATTTTCTTGATATCCTCCTTGAAAACTCCCAATCGTCCGTCCATATAAAAAACTCTTTTATTGGAAGTCCGAGTTTTTTAACGATCTTAACCGGAATAAACATTGAAACAAATGAAGCTATGACTACAGGCTCAATGTCATTTTCAAATTCTAGCAGATTTTTGGTAAGAGTACGGCGCTGAACATTCATCTTACACGGATTTCCATCTGTCCATAAAACCCTGCTTGATAAAAAACCAAATCTGCCATTTAATGATCTGCCTGCTTCTATGAACTGCGCAAGAGCTTCACTTTTAGGCATGCTGTCATCATCCATTACCCAAACGAAAGAGTATCCCTCTTCGGCCGCAAGTCTGATTCCGTAATTAAATCCGCCTGCTCCGCCTAAATTACTGCCGGTATCGTGATAGTTTATCACCCCTTCATTAATATATGATGAAATCTCTTCTTTCGTCCCGTCGGTACTGTGATTATCTATGATAAGAATATCGAAGTTTTTATATGACTGATCAAGAAGCTTCTCTATACATTTACAAAGCAGTTCCTTACGGTTGTAGGTAACCACCACCGCTGCTATCTTATTCTTTTTCATATTATTACCAACCGTATTTTCCGTTATTTGAATCAGTAATTCTCGTACAGACAGCTGTACTTGCCACAAGTGCATGCGAACTTCCGTTTTTCGAATAACACTTATTGTTTTTCATATAAAGATGTCCAAACTTGGAAGATGACTGAGACCATATCCTGAATCCGTCTTCTCCGCCTTTTATAGTATTGCCTGTCAGATTAATTGTTTTGGAAGACATATCCGAAGGCGCGGTTCCGAACATCTGAATACAAAGTCCGTCCGAATGATGGCTCTCTGCTGTCTTGGATGCATTGGAAATAACAGTACTGTTTTTGACATTAATTCCTATTACGTTCCAAAGAGCAAGTCCTTCAGCTACCTTACCCGTAAACTTACAGTTATCGATCACAACATTTCGATGGAATTTCTTTTTGTAAGAATCACCGTCAACCATGGAGATATTTGCACATACAGCCCTGCATCCGGTAACTGTCGTATTTTTGATCTTTATATTCTGACAGGTAGCTCCATTTTGTAATTTGGATTCGATTGTCGGTGCTGTGGACGGTGAAGCCATATCGATCTGTATCTGCTCCTCAACACTTCCGCTTTTGGCTTTACCCAAAGGAGTTATCTTGCATCCTGTAACCTTCACATTTTTACATGCAATAAGTTCAATGGAATGTCCACTGTAATTTGTGTTCTTTATTGTCATGTTTTTTAATGTGATATTTTTTGCATGAACAAACTGAAATGAACTTTTATCATATCCTGTCTTTGAAGTACTTATCCATTTACCGCCTATTATCTTTATATTGCTTGCTGAATTATAATTCTTTTTTGTCCCATAGTTGCGAACAGCACCGGCAGCGCATTTTATTGTTGCTCCCTTGGCTTTTATTGTCTGATTGGACGAAATATAAAGAGTATGGTCTAAAATATAAGTTTTACCTGATTTAAAAATGTATTTTCCGTTCTTATCCAGTTCGCTTTGAATATCACGGACAGATATTTCTGTAGTCTTTACCTTATTTTCAACCTCTTCTGCTTCGTTAGCTTCAGTTCCTGCACTTTCATCCTCATAATCCTCTGTCTTCTCTTCTGAGTCATAATCTTCATAGTCCTCCGCATAAACCGTAGCTGTAAAAGCAGAAACTCCTGCAGATGCGATCATGGCAGATGAGAGAATAGCCGCCCAAATCTTTTTAAACTTCATCCTTTAATCCCTTCTGTAAATGTCCATTGAAAAATCGTCTCTTAATACCGCCTTCATTGCATGAGGCACCCGGTCTTCTTCCGGAGGCAATTTCATGAAATCTCCGTATATCCCGCCAAGGTATTCCTCCCACATAACAGTTCCACGTACTTTCATGTCTTCAAAATCCATCTCTTTACACTCTGTGTTTTTTGTGACACTTTCTCCCGGTCCGTATAATCCGGAAGCAGC
>JAILKW010000092.1 GCA_024693455.1 Lachnospiraceae bacterium | reverse complement strand
TATCAAAGAAACACAACCCTCCCCATAGTGATCTTTGAATATGAGAACTACAAAAGTTATGTCTCATTTACTGCTATTGAAAAGTCGGCATCCGTAGGGATGCCTCATTTCTTTAGTATGGGAAAAAGAGTTTTGCCGTATTTACGGCAAGGAACGCAGGTTATAAAATAAGCAAGATGTAATAGTTACTAAAACAATGGGTGGTGTTTTATCAGATGTGCCAACTACAATATATTGTGTATTTGTGATATAGTAGAAAAGTAAGTTGTAAATAGTAAGGAGGAAACTGATGCAGGTTGATTCAACGGTGTGGAGCCAGGATTGGGAACGTTTTGATCATATACGATCTGAGAAAAATTCCGAAAATAATATGATGACAGAATTATCGGATGAAGAGTTTGTTGAGTATCTTAGATGGATGGCTTGCAACAGACCTCAAAAGTATATTCATCTTATGACCGCTTTCGCAGAACAGCAAAATATGAGAAAACAGGCGATCGCAGTTTAAGTGTAGGATCACAGGTCAAATATACGAAAAATTAAATATTAAAACATATAGGGCTGTTGCAAATATGTAACAGCCCTTTAATATTAGGATCGATATTTGATATAATTTTAACAATGAAACTTGAATTACAGTGTAAAGAAGGTTAGGAGGTTTACAGAATGAATGAGCTGATCATAATCCTTATAGTTTCTTTGGTTATAAGTGCAGTCGGATTTTACATGTATGTATATTTTTTCTCTGTCGGATATGGGTTTTCCATTGCGGGAATCGGAATAGCAATGCTGATCCTGTTCAGGGAAAATCTTTCGATAAGCACCGTGATCATGTGTGCGCTGCTTATTCTTTACGGAGGCAGATTGGGTGGATATTTACTTATCAGAGAGATAAAAAGTATTGCGTACAAGGATTTATTAAAAAATGAATCAAAGTCACATGTTCCCTTTGGTGTGAAGTTATGCATCTGGATCTCGTGTGCACTGCTCTATGTTGGCGAAACCGCACCCGTTTTTTTTAGGATGCAAAGAGGAGCGGGAAATGATGTTTTCTCGATTATCGGAATAGTTCTTATGGCAGGAGGGATATTACTTGAGATAGTAGCGGATTATCAAAAGAGTGCTGCCAAGAAGGTGGACTCGCATATGTTTGTGAGTTCGGGAGTTTATAAGTGGGTCAGATGCCCCAATTATTTCGGAGAACTCATCCTGTGGACAGGTGTTTTTGTTTCAGGTTTAAATATACTTAATACACCTTTGGCTTGGATCTTATCCGTACTTGGATATATAGGAATCATCTACGTTATGTTCTCCGGGGCGAGACGTCTTGAACTCCGTCAGGAAAGAAACTACGGAAAAATGGAATCTTACAGGGAATATGTAAAAAATACACCTATCATAATCCCCTTTCTTCCCATTTACAGTGTAAAAGATCATAAATGGTTGGTTGCCTGATATTAGGCTGCCTTTTTCTATGTAATGTTAAGAGGAAAATAAATTGGATGTTACGGTGATAAGATCAAACAGAAAAACCATAAGCATTGAGATTGACCGCGATCTTAATATTAAGGTAAGAGCGCCAAAACGTGTTTCAAAAAAGGAGATAGAACGCGTTCTGAAAGAGAAGGAAGACTGGATAAAAAAACATATCGAAATGATAAAAACCGAGAAGGAAAAATATGAGTCCGAAAAGGTGGATTATTTAACCGAAAAAGAACTGGATGAATTGTTCGAAAAAGCACTTAAATATATCCCAAAAAGAGCTGAATATTTTGCCGAAATAATAGGTGTGGATTATGGCAGGATCACCATTAGAAATCAGAGGACAAGATGGGGCAGCTGCAGCAGTAAAGGGAATCTGAATTTCAACTGTCTTTTGATGCTGGCACCGCCGGAAATCATTGATTATGTTGTAGTTCATGAGTTGTGTCACAGAAAAGAAATGAATCATTCAAAGGCTTTTTGGAAAGAAGTTGAAAAGATTCTTCCCGATTATAAAGTGTCGGTAAATTGGCTTAAAAATGAGGGCGGAAATATAATGCGAAGGCAAAAATAAAAGGCTGATGCATATGTCTTTTTCATAGCATCAGCCTTTTGATTAAATTAAGTAAAATTATCAATCATCGTAATCGACGTCTTTGTCTAAAATTTCGCCTGTATAAGCATTGATATCATAGCTGTATTCTTTACGGCCTTTTGTAAATTCGATCTCATAAATATCGGTTGCATAATCGTCTTCATAGTCTAATTTTACGGTTAAATATTTTACATTCTTTTTCTTAAAACCGGCATCCTTAAGAGCAATGTTTCTTGCTTTTTTCTTGCCGATTTTTGTCTTGGCTGCCTGTACGGCAGAGTATTCGGGAGTAGCGATCGCATAAGCGGTACATGCAGTGGTTACACCAAGAGCCAATGCGAGTCCCATTGCAGTTATTTGTTTTATGATTCTAATATTCATGATATAACTCCTTTCTTCAACAATCTGTTTAGGTTATTTTGATTTTATCGTAGAACCGGGAAAAAATCAACATTTTGGCTTGATATGTTGCATAATAGCAATGATAAGCTACGTGGTTTTGATTAAATACAAAATCTTACTTGCCAATAAATCGACAAGTGGTAAAATGCTTGCGGACGAGTCTTGATAAAAAGAGAAAGAAGGGAAGTCACGGAATGGATACTTTAGAGATTTTAAGAAATTTGGCAATAATAATAATCTTTGCCAAAATATTCGGGCTATTGGCAAGAAAAATAAAAATTCCCCAGGTAGCGGGTGAGATTATCGCAGGACTTATTATAGGACCCTCGGTACTCAATATAGTGCAGGGAAATGATTTTCTGTCCGGAATGGCTGAAATAGGAGTAATCCTTCTTATGTTCAGCGCAGGACTTGAAACGGATCTTGATAAACTGAAAAAATCCGGACTAAAAGCTGCGGTGATAGCACTTGCAGGTGTATTTATCCCGCTAATATGCGGAACGATCATGTATATGTGCTTCTACGGTTTTTCAGAGATAGGAAGTACAAAATTTATCGAGGCGGTATTTATAGGAACAATACTTACAGCCACATCGGTAAGCATAACCGTGCAGGCGCTCAAGGAGCTTGGTAAGATATCTACCGATGTCGGAACGACCATTATGAGTGCGGCGATAATCGATGATGTTATAGGTATCGTTGTACTTACAGCGGTGCTTGGAATGAAAGATCCCAATTCCAATCCTGTCATGGTGGGACTGAAGACGGTCGCCTTCTTTGTCATATTTACGGTACTTGGTGTTTTCATCCTAAAGTTCATGAAGGTGCTGGATAAAAGATGGCCACACACACGCAGGATCCCTATCATTGGTCTGGCAATGGCCTTTGCGCTTTCATATGTTGCGGATAAGTATTTCGGAGTGGCTGATATTACGGGAGCATATGTGGCAGGTATAATTTTAAGCTCTTTGGACGATTCCGAATACATCGACAGAAAGATGGACATTAATTCATACATGATATTCGGACCGGTATTTTTTGCAAACGTAGGACTTCAAACAAATCTTCGAACTGTCGATGTTTCTATTATTGCTTTTTCAATAGCATTTGTAATCGTGGGACTTTTGGGAAAGGTTATAGGATGCGGACTTATCTCAAAGGTTTTAAGGTTTGGCAATTCAGATTGTATTAAGATCGGAGTGGGGATGATGACCCGTGGAGAGGTGGCACTTATTGTTGCCCAGCGTGGTCTAACAGCCGGAATCATTGACAGCAGGTTTTTCACGGCAGTAATTTTACTTATAGTGATAAGCTCGATCCTGACACCGGTTATACTAAAGATGGTTTACGAATCGGATGAAAGACGGGCCCAAATACAAAATAATTAATATAAAAGTGCAGCCTTTTGGAGGACTGCACTTTTTATTTTTGCGCCGTGGCGGCTGTATGGGTATAACAAAAAACGAGATGCAAAAATGATCCTAATTGATCGAACTTCCATCATGGAATGTATGGTTGCATCCATATATAAAATTTACGATAAATGAAAAAAATATCGGATAACCTATAAAGCAAAGCATCCAGTCAATCGTTGATAATATCCAGGGTCTGATAAGCATCCAGACAGCGAATCCGATAGCAGCAAATAGTACAGCTGATAACAGGCAGATGATTTTATATTTATTTGAAGCCGTCCAGTTTTTTTCATCAATATATTTCCACAATTTTATCATAATATTGTCTCCTTTTGGAGTAAGCATATAGTGCCATTGTAAAAACCGAAATCCGCTAATTGTAAAAACTATGTAAAATACAAAAAATTTACATACTTTTTACATAGACACACCACGAGGTTTTACATAACCGAAGTATCATAAAATAAAAAAGGATGAGGTAATAAGAGTGGATATATTCGGAATACTTTCAATGATAGGCGGTCTTGCTCTGTTTTTATACGGAATGAATACTATGGGAGACGCTCTTGTCATGCTTTCGGGCGGAAAGCTTGAAAGGATATTGGAAAAGCTGACAGAAAAAAGAATTATGGCACTTTTACTTGGAGCGTTGGTAACGGCCGTGATCCAATCTTCCTCTGCCACAACGGTTATGGTAGTCGGTTTTGTAAACTCAGGTATTATGAAACTGAATCAGGCAGTGGGAATAATCATGGGTGCAAACATCGGTACGACGATAACATCCTGGATCTTGTCACTGTCGGGAATAAGTGGTGATAATATCTTTATCAATCTATTAAAACCGAGTGCTTTTTCTCCTGTTCTTGCAGCTATTGGAATTGTTTGTATAATGACAGGAAAGGACGGAGAAAAAAAGAAAACCGTGGGAAATATCCTTCTCGGATTTGCTGTTTTGATGTTTGGAATGGAGACCATGAGCGGAGCGGTTGCACCGTTAAAAGATAATGAAGCATTTACGGGAATGCTGACAGCATTTTCCAATCCTTTACTGGGCATGATGGCAGGAGCGGTTCTTACTGCGGTTATACAAAGTTCATCTGCTTCCGTCGGAATTTTACAGGCGCTGTGTATGTCGGGAGCTGTAACTTTCGGATCGGCTATTCCGATAATAATGGGACAGAATATCGGTACCTGCGTAACGGCTTTGATCTCATCCGTCGGAGCAAGTAAAAACGCAAAAAGAGCAGCCTTTATCCATTTGTATTTTAATCTTATCGGAACAGTTATATTCATGGTCGTTTTTTACCTGATAAACGGATTTATGCGTTTTCCTTTTCTGGAAGAAACAGTGGGAGCTGCGGGAATTGCGGTAGTGCACAGTCTGTTTAATATAGGTTGCGCAGTAGTTCTTTTTCCTTTCGGTGATAAGCTTGTTTCACTTGCAAGTTTTACTGTAAGAAATCAAAAAACACCGGAAGAAACAGAAGATAAACCGGCTGAAATTTCAGCACTTGACGAGCGTTTTTTGGACACACCTTCCTATGCGATACGCCTCTGTAAGAAGGCGGTAATAAAGATGTCGGAGCATACAGTTGAAGCTATATTAATGGCAATGGAGGTTCAGTCAGATTATTCCGCAGAAAAAGTATCCGAGGTTGAAAAATTGGAAAGACTCGTGGATGATTACGAGGATTCCATAGGAAGTTATCTTGTAAAAATCGCAGGTAAAGATCTTGGAAAAGAAGACAGTCATTTATTGTCGATCCTGCTCCATTCAATAAGCGATTTTGAAAGAATTTCCGATCATGCGATAAATGTTGCGGAGTCAGTGAAAAAAATGAATGATCAGGGACTGGAATTCACTGTTAACGGGAAAGGGGAACTCGGTTCACTGGAAACCGCCGTTCGTGATATAATGCAGATAACGCAAAGGGCTTTTGTGACGGAGGATCTGAAAGAAGCCGCAAAGGTGGAGCCCCTGGAAGAAGTTATAGATGATCTTGTTATGGAGATGAAACAAAGACATATCGCAAGGCTTAGGAAGGGAAATTGCTCGATGGAGGCCGGCCTTATTTTAGAAGATATTATGACCAATTATGAGAGGGTTTCGGACCATTGTTCCAATATTGCTGCAGCCTTAATTGAGATCCAGTCAGATGAGCTTGATATGCACCAATATATAGATGTAAAAGTTAAGGGAAGCGATCCTTATTTCAGGGAGGAATACCTTAGACTTAAGCAGATATATCTATTGCCTTAAGAAATAAAAGAAAGAGGAAAAATATGGCTCTTATTTATGTGGTGGAAGATGACCCCAGTATACAGGAAATCGAAATGATGGCCTTAAAAAACAGTAATTATATGGTGCAGGTTTTCGGAAATGCCGCATCATTTTATGAGAAAATGGAGGAGATAATACCGGACCTTATCCTTCTTGATATAATGCTTCCCGATGAAGACGGTTATACGATAGTTCGAAAATTAAGATCCAACGTAAAAACAAAGAAAGTTCCGGTTATCATGATAACTGCAAAAACGGCTGAGATAGACATGGTAAAAGGCCTGGATGACGGAGCGGATGATTACATAAAAAAACCGTTTTCGGTAATGGAATTACTATCGAGAGTGAGGGCTTTATTGCGCCGTTCCCAGGAGGATATTCCTGAGCAGCTTCACGTCGGAAACATTATGCTTGATAACGAAAGACACACTGTAATAAGCGGAGAAAAAAATATAGTTCTTACGCTCAAGGAATACGAACTTTTAAGATATCTCATGGTTAATGAAGGCATTGTTTTAAGACGGGAGACAATTATGAGATTTGTATGGGGAACGGATTTCGAAGGTGAGAGCCGGACTGTGGATATGCACATAAAAACTCTCCGTCAAAAGCTTGGAGAAAACGGTAAACAGATCCGAACCATAAGAGGTGTGGGATATTCCATCGGAAAAGAGTGTGGTGATGAAACATGAAACAAAAAATAAACCTGAGCCTTAGTATTATTGCCCTGGTAGCTATTTTGACAACCACGATAGGAATAACCTGGATCTACTACGGTTTGTTTCAGAAACAGGTAAGGGACGATCTGAGACAAAATGCGTCTTTACTGGTTGAGACTGAGGTATTCCAAAAAGCATATAAAAGCGGAAAAGAAAATGCTAAAAGCCTGAATAATCTAAATCCGGGAAACCTCAGGATCACCTGGATCGACAAGGACGGAACGGTTCTTTTTGATAATGATACGGCGGCGCGCGGACTTTCCAATCATTTGGATCGTCCTGAAATAAGAGAAGCATTTGAAAACGGTGAAGGCGAAAGTACGAGACGCTCGGATACCATGAATATGAATACCTTTTATTATGCGCTTCTTTTGGAAAACGGAACGGTCCTTCGTGTTTCCACTCAGGCTCGCACCATAATAAATGTATTGTTTAATGCTCTTCCCGTTATTTTGGCAATAGTGATCATGATACTTTTGGGTTGTGTTATTATAGGGCATCTTTTAACCGGAAAACTTATGAAGCCTCTCGAGGTAATGGC
>JAILKW010000088.1 GCA_024693455.1 Lachnospiraceae bacterium | reverse complement strand
TATAATGGCTTTCGGCACTCTCCCCACCGAGATTATCGTACAGGATGTTAACGTTACTGTCATAAACCTGAAAACGCCATCTCGACTGATTTACAGTAGTCTTGTCATTTTTTGAAAGAGTAAATCTTATATAACCATTATCCGAAACCGTATATTTATAATAAATCGACTCAAGATTTCTTACAGAACCCGTCTTTTCCAGATATGATCCTATATCAATAGCATCCTTTAAACTCTCCCCTGTCGCTGCGTAAGCATTAATCGCTGTTTCCGGCAAAAAAGCAGTTCCAAAAAAGCTTGAAACCGTAAGTGTTACAGCCACCGCAAATGACATGAATTTTTTATTACCCAACATTTTTTCCTCCTTCTTTATGCAGGCTTGCCTTCCCGGACTTTCCGCAAAAACCGATCGCACCTTCCGGGCAAACCTTTCTGCACTCTCCGCACTGTATACATTCATGATCCCCGACTTTTTCTACATCCATCTTACATACATGAATACATGCATTGCATCCCGTACATTTATCCTTATCCACACGAAATCCAAAGAATGCAACAGGATTAAAAAATGAATAAATAGCACCGAGGGGACATATAAAACGGCAAAACGCACGATAACATACCGAACAAAAAAGTATACATAGAACAAGTATAAATACTTTCCATGAAAACAGCGGGCCAATTTTATCCCGAAGCTGCCCGTTCATCAGGATAAGCGGTATCCCGGCCTCTATAGTACCGGCCGGACAAATGAACTTACAAAATCCCGGCATAAGCTTTATCAAAGGTATCGCTACCACGAAAAAAGCAAGTATCGCATATTTTATATATGATAATGCCTTGGTAAAGTTACTTTTTGGTATTTTGGGGAAGGGCAGCTTATGCAGAAGTTCCTGAACGAGTCCAAACGGACACAGGAAACCACATATAAGTCTTCCAAAAAATATCCCAAATAAAAGCAATGTCCCAAGCATATATATGGGAAGCTTATAAGCAGATTTTGCGATAGCTCCCTGAAGACTGCCCAAAGGGCATGCAAATACCGCTCCGGGGCACGAATAACAGTTAAGTCCCGGAACACAGAGCCCTTTTGTATCTCCTTTGTATATCTTTCCGGTAACAAATCCCGTGAAATTACAGTTATATAAAACCGCTGCGATAAGCTGGACATATCTTCTGTAATATTTTTTTATGTTTTCCATGATCATATTAATCAGCCAATCCCTATGCATTCCATGCACACAACTTCAGCCTTGCTTTTTACATCTTTAAAGCCGTCTGAAAAAATACCACCCACAAGCAGACCCACTGCTGTTATAAAAAGAATCGCCCGAATGATCTTTGCTGAAAAAGTCATAACCTTTCCCTACCTTTCCAGATAGCCCTCAAGCCTGTTTTTCGTTTGTTCAAAACTTGCACCGTCCATAATTTCCCCAATAACGCTTCCGTTACTGTCAACAAAAAATGATGACGGCACAAACATAATGGATTCGATGGTACTGTTTACATCATCACTTGCCAAAATATTGGTAAATTCCGCACCGGCATTTGACAATATTTCTTTTGCCTCTTCAACTTCACTGTCATTTATGCTGTTGGCGTCTATTACAACTCCTATAAGATTTACATTTGAAGGAAGCTCCTTATAAAATGCAGCATAATCAGGCATTTCCGCTATGCACGGAGAACAAAATGTACCCCATACATGAACTACTGTTATATCATATTTCGAAAAAATATCGGACGTAACATCTTCATCATTAACGGAAACCGTCTTAAAGTTCATTATATTATCGGTTATCTCTGACTCCGGAATGTTAACCTTAACCGAACCTCCTTGAGGCTTTACTTCCTCTCCTTCGTCTGATGACGCTGTATCTCCGGTCTCCGAAGTCCCTTCATCCAAAACTTCCACCTCAGACTCTTGCGTATCTTCCTTAGGCTGTTCTTCTGTTACTGTCTCTGCATTATCGGCAGTTTCTTTTCCGCCTTCCTGTCCCTTTGATGTAGCCAGTAAAAATATGGCGATCACCACTATAACAGCCAACCCCAGGATTATTGTAAGTTTATTTTTGTTTTCCATTTTACGTCCTTTCTATTACATCTTTTTGGATGCGATTCCAAACATGACGTTTGTTGGCACTCCACATCGGAGCAATGAGAATTCTTTTATCTCCGTCTCCGGTAAGCCTGTGAATAACAATATTATCGGGAATTATCTTTACACAATCCTTTAATATGCTTATATACTCATCTTCGGTAAGAACAGGCACTTTCCCGGCCATATATTCTGTCTCCAGGTCGGTACCCTTTAACACATGAAGTAGTTGTAATTTAATACCACAAGCTCCCGAAGATACCACATATTGTATGGTTTCAAGGATTTCTTCCCTGCTTTCATTGGGAAGGCCTATGATAACATGAGTTATCACCTCAATGCCTCGTTTCCTAAGTTCATAAACCGCCTTATCATATACCAAAAGATCATATCCCCTTCTTATATACGAAGCTGTTTCCTCATGAATCGTCTGAAGTCCCAATTCTACCCAGACGGGCTTTATCCTGTTAAGCTCCTCCAAAAGCAGCAATGTCTCCTCCGGCAGACAATCCGGTCTTGTAGCCACTGAAAGCGCCACTATATCAGGATGCGATATAGCCTCAGAAAATAACTCTCTTAATCTTGTTATCGGAGCATATGTACCTGTATAGGCTTGAAAGTAAGCAATGTATTTACCATCTTTAATCTTGGAAGCGACCCGTTGTTTCCCTTTTTCTATCTGCTGTGTAATACTAAGCCAGGCATCTTCGGCAAACTCTCCGCTCCCTCCGGCTGAGCAAAATATACAACCACCGGTTCCAAGTGTTC
>JAILKW010000084.1 GCA_024693455.1 Lachnospiraceae bacterium | reverse complement strand
TATCATCACAAGAAAGAAGAAGAGCATCTTTATGCAGAGATGAGTAAGCTCAATGCTACAGCCGGAACAATGGTACACGGGATAATGTCGGATCACGACAGATGCCACAAGTATATGCTGTCATTGGAGAACGCGCTCGATCTTTATAAGAAGAATAAAAAGACCGAGTATAAGCTTGATATCCTGGTTATGGCCATGAATTATGAACAGGTTCTCAGACTTAATAATGATAAGGAATCCAATGTGGTATTTGCATTTGCAAACAGCGGTCTTTCCGCTGATATACAAGGAGAGATCGACAAAAAATGCAGGGCGATAGAGGATGATGCTCTTATTCGTAATGCAAGGGATTCTCAGATTAAGGTTCTTGCGGGGCTTTGCAAAAAATACGGTATAGAGGGTTAGAATGAACAGCAAAGATATTTTGGAAATAAAGAGACGGTTTAAAAAGGACAGTGCCACTTTTTCTAAACTTGTAGGCTGTTACGTGAACAGCGAAAAGGTCAAAATCACAACCTGGGGAGAAAACTTCTATGATATAGAAGAAGATGACATGTTCAAATATCTCGAAATCGCAGGAAAGGTGCTTTCGGGTCATCCGGGAGATCAGCTTATGGAACTTTCCTTCGAAGAGGATGACGAGATAAGTGAGACCAGAGATCTTCTTCTGGCAATAAGAGACAGTAAATTAAATGATGATGAGCTTATTGAAAAGTTCTTTGACAGTGTTATAGAGTCATATAATTATGTCGGAAATTATCTTATTCTTTTGTACCATGATATTTACGACATACCCATGAAGACAAGTGATAACATGCTTCTTGATGATTCTGAGGAAGTATATGAATATCTGGTCTGTGCCATTTGCCCGGTTACTCTTTCCAAGGCAGCACTGGGCTACAGGGAGGAAGAGAACAGAATAGGTTCACGAACAAGGGACTGGATAGTCACCCTTCCGGACAGCGGTTTTGTTTATCCTGCTTTTTCAGACAGAAGCAGTGATAATCATCACATAATGTTTTATACCAAAAATGTCAAAGATCCCGATAACGTATTTTGGGAAGAGGGACTGCATACAGCTTCAAAAATGACTTCTACCCAAAAGCGACTTGCCTTTGAGGATATGGTAAAAAGTGCGATAAGCGGAGAACCGGAGGAACAAAAAGAGGCAATTCTGGATGTTGAGGATTCTCTTAATACCTTTATCACATACAAAAAAGAGAGGATAGGAGACGATGAAGAAGTTTTTCTTTCTCCCGAAGATGTGGAAGAGGTTTTAACAGACAGCGGTATTTCAGAGCACAGAGCCTCTAAGGTTGCCACAAATTATGAGGCGTTTTTTGCGGATGAGCAGATTCCTTTGGCAGAAGAACTGCTTGATACAAGGGCTCTTAAAAATAACGAAGTCCGTATGGAAAACAAGGAGCTTCAAAGACAGGTTGTAAAACTAAATGATAAACTTCGTGAGGCCGGACTTTCGGAAGATGATGATACGTCTGAGGGCCCTATAACCATCAGAGTTTCTCCGGAACTTGCGGATGAAGTATGTACAACCATAGTGGATGGACAAAGATGTCTTATTATACCGTATGACGGAGCCTCTGAGGTTATGGTCAACGGTCAGATGCTTGAAGAGTATTGATTAAGGAGGAATCATGTCAGAAATAAAAGTGGATATCAGAGAACTTTTTAGGAACTCCGATAGTTATATAGGTAAGGAAGTTACCGTTGGTGGATGGATAAGAAACAACAGGAGCAGTAAGGCAGTAGGTTTTTTGGTAGTAAATGACGGTACGTTTTTTACACCTCTACAGGTGGTTTATGAAAGTTCTTTATCCAATTTTGCGGAAATAGAAGCCTTAAATACAGGAGCTGCAGTTTACGCAACGGGAGAGATCGTTGCAACACCAAATGCAAAGCAGCCTTTTGAAATGCAGGCAAAGACAGTTGTTATTGAGGGAACGAGCACACCGGATTTTCCGGTTCAGCAGAAGCGTCATACAATGGAGTTTCTTCGTACAATACCTCATCTTCGTGCAAGAACAAATACTTTTGAAGCGGTTTTCCGTGTAAGATCTCTTGCAGCATATGCGATCCATAAATTTTTCCAGGAAATAGATTTCGTATATGTTCATACTCCGATAATCACAGGCTCCGATGCGGAGGGAGCCGGAGAGATGTTTTCGGTAACTACTTTAGATCCCGCCAATCCGCCCATGACTGAGGATGGTAGGGTTGATTTCTCACAGGATTTTTTTGGAAAGAGCACAAATCTTACAGTTTCCGGACAGCTTAACGGAGAGACTTTTGCACAGGCTTTTAAAAATATTTATACATTTGGACCTACCTTCAGAGCTGAGAATTCAAACACAACCCGTCATGCTGCCGAGTTTTGGATGATAGAGCCGGAGATAGCGTTCGCAGATCTTAATGATGATATGAAGCTTGCCGAAGACATGCTTAAATTCATAATCAATTATGTCCTTGAAAAGGCTCCCGAGGAGATGGCATTCTTTAATCAGTTTGTTGACAAGGGACTTATAGAAAGACTTGAAAATGTAGCTAAATCCGATTTCGGAGTTATAACATATACAGATGCGATCACAGAGCTTGAGAAGCATAATGATAAGTTTGATTACAAGGTAAGCTGGGGCTGTGATCTTCAGACCGAGCATGAAAGATTCTTAACGGAGCAGTTATTTAAACGTCCGGTATTTGTAACAGATTATCCAAAGGATATAAAGGCATTTTATATGAAGCTTAATCCCGATAAAAAGACTGTTGCAGCAATGGATTGTCTGGTTCCGGGAATCGGAGAGATCATCGGAGGAAGTCAGAGAGAGGATGATTATGATATCCTTATGAACAGGATAAAAGAGCTTGGAATGAAGCCTGAGGATTATGACTTTTATCTTGATCTTCGTAAGTACGGATCAACTCATCATGCCGGATTCGGACTTGGATTTGAGCGTTGCGTAATGTACCTTACGGGAATGAGTAACATAAGAGACGTTCTTCCTTTCCCCAGAACGGTTGGAAGCTGTGAGCTGTAAGACGGATAACTTTATTAAGAAAAGATATAGAAAGAAATTAATATGAGTAAAATAGTAATACCCGAGGGTTATGAGCCGGCCCTCAACTTAAAAGAGACTCAGATAGCAATAAAAAGAGTAAAGGATTTTTTCCAGAGTCAGCTTATGGCAGAGCTCAATTTAAGACGTGTTTCAGCACCGCTTTTTGTAGCACCCGAGAGTGGACTTAACGATAACCTTAACGGTGTTGAGCGTCCGGTTTCATTCGGAGTCAAAGAGCAGGA
>JAILKW010000072.1 GCA_024693455.1 Lachnospiraceae bacterium | reverse complement strand
AAAGCGCTCAAGGCCTTTTATACGGGTCTTGAGCGAATTTTGGAAAAGTCCGAAAACGGCGTGGTTGACAGGGTTCGATGTTATGGAAACCCTACATATTGTATGTTTAAAAAAGAAATTTTTTGGTGTATTATTTAAAAGCTGTGCAAAAGAATTGACAACAGAACGAGGAGAAAAAAATGGCAGGTAGAGTCACACTAAAAGGTGTGAAATCAGGTATCGTCTTAAAACTTCCGACGGACTGCAGCTTTGAGGAGCTGTTGCCGCAGGTTGAGGAAAAGTTCATAAATACGGCGGAATTTTTCGGCGAAAAGCATTTGATCCTGTCTATAGAAGGCAGAGAGCTGTCGGAAATGGAAGCAGCGCAGATCCTGAGACTCCTTGCAGAGCACACTAAGGTCAAGTGTGAAGGAGTGCTGTTAGAGAATAAAGAGATAAACGGCAGGTTCAAGGATATTCTCGGTACGGATCCCGGTCATGAGAAGGAACTGGCACAGATCAAAGAAGAGAATAAAGCCATGAAAGAGGCAATAGATATATTGCAGGCTGCGGTCGATCCGGCAAATTGCCGGGTATATATGGGCAATCTCAGATCCGGTGCCAATATAGAGTCGCCGGGTTCGGTCATGGTGATCGGTGATGTAAAACCGGGTGCTACGGTCACTGCCGGAGGAAGCATATTTATACTTGGAGCATTGCAGGGGAATGCGGATGCCGGTGCTTACGGGGATTCGGATGCGTTTATATTTGCACTTAACATGAACCCTATACAGCTTCGTATCTCTGATGCGATGGCGATAGCAGCGGATAACGCCCAGAAACAGAAAAAGAATCCTTTTGCAAAAAAGGATATGATCATGCCTGAAGTAGCACTTATAACTGAAGGACATATAGTAATAACCGAACTGGAAAGCGAACTTATGAAAAAGAATAAGTTCTACAGGCATAAAGCGGCAGACAGCAATCTGAAGGTCAGCAGGTCAAACAAGACGTCGTCGGATAGCGCAAAAAAGAAAGAAAAAAACAGTTCGGCAAAGGAAACACGGTAATTACTGGAGGAGAACATGGGTGAAGTAATCGTTATCACGTCCGGAAAGGGCGGAGTAGGTAAGACCACTACCACAGCAAACATCGGTACGGGTTTTGCTAAACTTGGTAAAAAGGTAGTCCTTGTGGATACAGATATAGGTCTTAGAAATCTTGATGTAGTATTAGGACTTGAAAATCGTATTGTTTATAATGTGGTAGATGTGGTCGAGGAGAACTGCAAACTTAAGCAGGCTCTTATAAAGGATAAGAGATATGAAGGACTGTGTCTGCTTCCTGCGGCGCAGACCAGAGACAAATCGGCTGTGACTCCCGAGCAGATGGTAAAGATCGCAGAAGAACTCAAAGAGGAGTTTGACTATGTGATAATGGATTCGCCGGCAGGAATAGAGCAAGGCTTCAAGAATGCTATCGCAGGGGCGTCAAGGGCACTTATAGTCACGACTCCCGAAGTATCTGCCGTAAGGGATGCGGACCGGATCATAGGACTTTTGGAAGCAAATGAGATGGAGGATGTGAAACTTATAGTGAACAGACTTCGTCCGGATATGGTCGAGCGCGGAGATATGATGAGTGCTGATGATGTAGTAGAGGTTCTTGGTGTAAAGCTTATAGGTGTAGTGCCTGATGATGAGCAGATAGTCATTGCCACCAACAACGGTGAGCCTCTCGCAGGAAATGATTCCCTCGCAGGGCAGGCATATATAAATATCTGTAAAAGGATCATGGGCGAGGAAGTTCCCTTCCTTGATCTTAGAAAGAAGAAGGGCTTTTTCGCAAAGCTTTTCGGAAAGAACTGACAGGGGGGCGCATATGTTTTTTGGTGATTTTTTTAAGAGAAAGCCATCAGGAGAAACGGCTAAGGACAGGCTCAAGCTGGTGCTTGTATCAGACCGTTCGGCATGTTCACCCGAGATAATGGAGCGTATAAAAAACGATATCATTGAGGTTCTTTCGAAATATGTTGAGATCGATAATGAGGGTCTTGACATAAAGATCACTCAGTCGGAGGGAGAGAATACGGACGAAAAATCGGGGCCTGCACTTTATGCGAATATTCCTATAAGGAATATTAAGGAGCGTAACTGAGGTTTGTGATGATCAAAGCGGAGAAGATCAGCTTCTCCGCTTTTATATTTCGGAAACAAATATTATATTATCGTGATTATTAAAGCAGCATGACTGTCATATTTTTCCAACCGCGCTACAAGTTACTAAACTCGACGTTCGCTTCGAGACAGTCGTCCTCGATACGCGTAAAGCGCGAAAACTCGGACTCCTTCTTGCTCCGGTTTAGCAAATTTGCGAAGCAAATTTGAAGCAGGTGCTCATAATGATGCACAACATAGATGGCACCTGCGGCTGATTGCTCTGGAAAAACATGACAGTCATACTGCTACTGAAATCAGGGATCAGGCGTGTTTGATTTCTAAGAATAGTCCTCTTCCGATCTCGGAGGGCGGGATGTGAACAGGAGAGAAGGCTATGCCGTCGCAGGCGATGTAATCTCCGTTTTCATCGACGCCGTATACAAGCATCTGATGCCAGCCA
>JAILKW010000102.1 GCA_024693455.1 Lachnospiraceae bacterium | reverse complement strand
CTGTCTACGGTGATCTCTCCGCCCATCAGATCTACCAATTGCTTTACTACGGAAAGTCCCAGTCCGGTTCCTTCTATCTTCCTGTTCTTTTCCTCGTCAACACGTTGAAATGCATTAAACAGAAACGGAAGTGCATCCTGTTTGATACCCATTCCCGTATCAGATACGGAAAAGACTATCCTTGCCTCATTTCCGCTTTCCTTCTCCGCTTCAATATGAAGTGTTACTGAACCTTCTTTGGTATATTTCACCGCATTATTTAAAAGATTTATCAGGATCTGCTTAATACGAACCTCATCTCCAAAGAATTCGCTCGGAAGATACGGGTCTGCCTCCACTATCAGCTTCAGCCCCTTCTGCTCCGCACGCAGCCACATCATATTTACAATTTCAGAGATCAAAGAAGCCATAGAATAGTTTACAGGCACTATTTCCATCTTACCGGCCTCGATCTTAGAAATATCCAGGATATCATTGATAAGCGCCAGAAGCATCTTTCCTGCCCCTTGAATATTTCCCGCATCACGTATGATCTCTTCAGAAGCATCCTCCTGACGAAGAATTATCTCATTCAATCCTAAAATGGAATTGATAGGCGTACGGATCTCATGACTCATGCTGGAGAAAAAACGACTTTGCGATCTGTGTAATTCCTCAAACTTCCTCGCTTCCTCATGGGCTCTTTGGTTTTCAGCCCTCATAAGCGATCTTTGAAACCAGGTCATTATAAAACATACCGTTCCTACTTCTATCACTCCCAATGCGGAATCCACAAAAAATGTCTCCCGCTTATGTGACATCACCATTTCCGGATACACATAAGCAATATAGTACATGAGCACGACTTCAACCGTAAGTACAAGAAGAGAGAAGGTACGCCATCTGCCTGCCAAAACCAATCCGATATAAAGATAGGCAAAAACCAGCCAGGGTACAGCTCCGCCCTCCGGACCACCTCCGAAGAAAAAGATTCCGGGCATTATAAAGAAAAGAATGCCCATTGACACCAGCTTTGCTGCGATCTCTACCTTATTTTTTGTAATACCGATAATTGTCACTGCCGGAGTCCCCAGCGTTGTGATGAGCAAAACTATGATCTCAATAAGATTTTCGCCATATATAAGGTCTCCGATAAGAGCAACAGCCGACATCAGAAGTGCCGAGACAGTAAGTACAATAAACACCCTGTCCCTGAGGCTTCTTTCGCTTCCGGTAATTAATTTAACTAAAGAACGATACCACTTCATGACTGACCTCCTTTCACCTGTGAATGTGAATGAGGAACAACCGAATACATCGTACGCTCAAATTCATTAATATCTATAGGCTTGCTGATAAAACCATCAAAGCCCTCTCTAAGAAACATCTCGCGCGCACCGCTTATTGCATTGGCTGTAAGCGCCACAAATCTGACATTTCTATGAGTTTGCTCCGCAATCTGTCTAAGCCGCTTCATAGCTTCCACACCATCCATCTCAGGCATCATATGATCCATAAAGATCACGTCATAATCCTTGCTTTGGTATTTCTCGATTGCTTCCATACCGCTGCCGGCGGTATCTGTGATCATGTTATAATCCTTAAAAAGTCCTGTAGCTACTACAAGGTTCATCGGTTCATCATCAACTACAAGAACACGAAGATCATCAAGTATCGGTCTGTGTCTTTCTTCAACAGCTGTAAGCTCCGCAGTATCCCTTGTTCCGTTTAAAACCCTTACTACCGGAAATGCATATAAAGGTTTGGGAAGCCGGATCACACGGCTGTTACTTTCCACGGCAAAATCGGGATCGCAGGAAACCGCAACAGTAAGTCCCGTGTCTGCAAGAATATCAAAATAGTTTTTATTATTTTCATACTCTTCCTGTCCCATAAAAACATGAGTGATATTATATTTATCAAGCTGTTTTTCAAGTTCCTGTACTGACATTGAAAAATACAGGTTGATCCTAAGCCCGACAGCCATATGATTTGCCATGGACTTGTAAAAATCACCTACCGCCTTTACCTTGAATTTATTCGAAACCATAAAATAAGCAGCACTTACATAGCGATCCGGTGCGACCGAAAGGCATGGGCTTGGATCTATTACTTCCTGGGCAACACTGATGCGAACCGTTGTCCCCTCATTCTTTTTACTCTCCACCATAACAAAACCGCCCATACTGCGGACAAATCCATGCACCAGGGCAAAGCCCAGTCCCACACCGCCGGTACTTCGATTTCTCTTTTTATTTGCCTGATACAGACCATTTGAAAGACCTTCTATCGTCCTTTTACTCATTCCGACTCCTGTATCCGTCACTTCGAAAACAAGATTAACTCCGTATTCCCGGCGAATAGCTTTTATGCACAGCAATACTCCTCCCTCGCGATTAAATTTAAAGGCGTTATCCAACAGGTGAAACAATATCTTATGGAATTTTTTGACATCTCCCTTCATCATGGTGGGAACTTCAGGCGAAAGATCCACAACAAGCTCAAGATCATCGTTCCTATGATCCAAATTTTGCAGATTCATAAGCACGTCATTTAAAAGGGATGTGATCATATAAGGCTCTTCTTCGAGAATCAACTTGCCTCTTCGTATCTCACTGTAGTCCTGAATATCCTCAATCTGTCTTGACAGACGCAGTCCCCCTGTCAAAATTGCGTTAACATCCTGCCGATATTCTTTTTTCAGGATCAAAGAAGACATCCCGTTGATAACATTAACAGGAGTTCGAAGCTCGTGGGAAAGATTCACAAGAAAATCCTCTATATACATATTCTCCCGTTCATTTTTCTTATTAAGTCCTTCAATTTCTCTGTCCCTAATGTTGAGATTATCTATAACCGTAAGCAAAACCCTGTATACACAGATATCTGCAACAAAATGAAGCGCTATACGTGAGATGTTCAAGGAATCAAACACCATAGTCTTATTCACTACTGCAAGCCATATCTGAACACACATCAGTATAAAAAACTCCAACAGAAAAAGATGCATATACTCCCGACGCCTTAACATGGTACAGACACACATAAGCATTGCGGAAACTACAAATATGTCAAAAAAGCTGGTTTCATGTATGCCATGAAACAACGCTATCATCATACTGAAAATAAGATAAAAATTCTCTCTGTAAGTCTCTTTGTTATACTGAGTCAGATGCATCCACCAGGCAACGATCATACCCAAAATAATAATTGGCGGCACCCAAAATTCCCAGCCCTGAGTAAAGCTCTCCACTACGCAGCCCAGACAGGATATTGTCAGTACAACTATGTACGTACTGTGATTATTTCTTTTTTGAGTTGACTTTTCGCTCAATTTCCCTTTACCTCTATAACTTCCCGATCCCGATTCATAAGTTCCAATGCCTTTTTCCTTACCGTTTCCAAAGATACGGTTCCGTTTGCACAATACAACGCCCCAAAGGAATATTGACATTTTCCGTCGATCATTCCCCGTTTTACCCTGCTCACGTCATTTCTGAAAAAGGTTTCATCAGTTTCAAAACCGAAAGCCGCAAACATCTGGCCTCCCAAATGGAAAACATTTTCTTCTCCGAAAGTATCCATGAGTTTTCTTGCGGCTGTTTTTAATATTTCATTGCCCGCATCAAATCCTTCTTTATCATTAATTTTCTTTAAACCGCTTATCTCACACAGTAAATATCCGAATGACTGTGAAAGATCCAGCCTTCTTTCTGTATATTCCTTATAAGCAACGTTATTTTTTACACCGGTAATCAGATCATGATGACTGTAATACAAGATATAATCCTGCTCCTTACGTTGTCGTATAAACTGTGCAAAGAAATACGAAACCGCATGAATAACCTCTTCTATCTCGGTTAATCTTTCCTTTGGCGGATCCTGCAATTCCAAAACCCCTACTGTAACTCCTTCTGCCTCGATCAGTCCTGAAACAATGCCATCTATACCTCTTTGTTTCATTATCTCCGCTGCCTCCGGAAGTATTTTCTCACACTGCGCTATACTTTCGATCTCAATACAATTATGTTCATTGTCAATCTGTTTTAGTATATGCTCCATCGGTATTATCATGGATGTTGACAAGTTATACTCCAGCTTGTCTTTGCACCACTCATAGCGCAAACGATAACCGCCGTCCTTTTCCTCTTCAAACAGACATGCGGCTCTGACCTGAAATTCAGTACCGATATATTCCAGTAAACGTCTGAGGCTTTCCTCCGGCGTAGCTGACGAAACAGAAAACTGAAGCGCCTTACTTACAAACTGATCCCGCTCCACAAGAGCCCTGTCTCCTGCCCACCACTTGAGGAAAATCGCAAAAACACAGGCAATAAACCCTGCAATACCCAAACGTATAAATACAAAATATCGTCCTGTAGGGCTTAACCCCAGAGAATAAGATAATATTTCCATCATACAGCATAGGGCAAAGATAATAATACCTATGGAAAGGTCGGAAAATTTGGAAGTTTTACCCACGCTCTTGCATACGCCAATATCATCAAACGCCATTACCAAAATCGTGATCATTACCACAGAAAGCGATATAATGATCGCATATACAAAAGTAGATATCATATCATGACCGAAGACATATCTAAACACGATAGACACCGCCACCGCAGACATCACGGTAAAAAACACAATATTTCGATAAACGGAACGTTTTTTCTCGGTCAAAGAATAAATAAAGCAAAAAAACGGATACAATACTATGATCAGCAATACCCTGCTAAGTACGCGACCGGCATACAAATGACCCGAAAAAATCGTAGGCAAACCCGTATCAACCAAACTCCAGACCCCAAACAACGCCGACATTATTCCCAATGACAGAATATTAAACGGAAGGATCGCTCTGTCCGGCATAATAAACCAGACAAACACAAGAAATATACCCAAAAAGAGGATTATTAGGGAAATGATCAAAAGAAACATGTTTTGCTGTGTGAGCATACGAATATAATCCGAGCCGGAACATATACAAGCACCCCAAATATATCCCCCTGTATATCCGGGTAAGACCGAATCATAACTGATACTTATCACGGAACCTGCCATGTCCGAATCCAGACCAATCTCATGAGTGGTAAATCCATAACCTGCACCGGTAAGATTTTCGCGGCTCTTGAAACGATACACCTCCTTACCATCAATCATGGCAAGGATATTTACATTCTTTGATTGAAAGCAAAAAGAATCCACACTCCGGATATCCTCCGGCAATTTCTTCTCAACAGTTACCGTATCAGAAAACTTCTTATCCTTAATACCGTCAAGTTTTATTTCTTCTCCGTTCTGCAAAATCCAGCCATCGGAATATCCTTTTACTCTCGTTTCCACTCCGGGTTGAAAAACATCTGTAAAAAACAGGGTATAAATAAAAATGGCAAAAAGAACTGCCAGATAAACGATATATTGAACTTTCTTAAGCGAAGCTGTATTTTTATTCATAACAAAATACCTCTCGTTTGAAAAATAACGAAATAATAATTAATTATACAAAATATCGCTTTAGGCTTCAATACAGTGGCAGATTTTTAATCTATTATCTCTTGATTTATAAGTACAACCGTGATATCCTAAAGTACGTTGCTTATCAACACATGAGTTCGAGACCTTCCTCATGTAAAACAAAACTAAAGGAGAAAAAATGAAAAAGAAAAATGTTCTGTTTATCACCCAGTCAGGGCTGATAGCGGCGCTTTACGTTGCGCTTACGCTTGTCTTTGCCCCTATCTCTTTCGGAGAGATCCAGATCCGTATTGCAGAATCCCTTACCATCCTTCCGATGTTTACACCCGCGGCTATCCCGGGATTGTTTATCGGATGTCTGCTCGGTAACTTTATGGGAGGTGCTGTTCTTCCGGATGTTATCTTCGGAAGCCTTGCTACACTGATCGGAGCCCTTTTTACAAGAAAGCTCCGCAAGACATCGCCCTTCATTGCATGCCTTCCCCCCATCATTTCAAATACAGTTATCGTACCACTTGTTCTAAGATTTGCTTACGGCTTAAACCTTCCTATCATTTGGATGGCATTTACCGTAGCTGTTGGTGAAATAATAGGATGCGGTGTTTTGGGATGTGCATTATATTTTGCTCTTAACAAGCGAAAGGAATTCATCTTCCATTCCGAAAGCTATGAATAAAACTGAATAATGAAAAAACAACCGCTGCTTTTGCAACGGTTGTTTTAATTTAAGTCTCGTTTTCAGATCAAACTCTCT
>JAILKW010000034.1 GCA_024693455.1 Lachnospiraceae bacterium | reverse complement strand
CTGCGACATTGGTAAAAATATCATATCCCATGTCGGTATAATCTTTTACTATATCTTCCCATAATTGCTCCGGTAGTGCTGTAACCGATTTAGCATACGGAGATAAGATAAGAGTCTTACCTTCTTTAATATCATCAAGTTTTTCGTAGGCCTTCCATATTTTGGGCATGTCAGCCTGTGTATCCTGCGGCAAACCAAAAACTCCGCAGCAATATATTTTCTCCAGCGGAATACATTTAATGGATAATGCCCTGTGCAGTTTAACAACATACGGTCTGTCCTGATGAGCAATATACGAGCTCTTATCTCCCGTAAAGATCACACCCTGAACAGTTTCATCCATATAAGTCTGATCCAGGACTTTTACTTCAGCGGTTCCAAACAGCCGTGCAACCTTAGCGCAGGCATTTCCGACTACAAATACAACCGCTTTATCAAAACCGGTTTTTTTCAAAAACTCCGGCAGATACATCATTGTAAAATATATATCTCCAAGTGCCTCAAAAGGACAGAAAATCTTAAAGAAATCCCTATACTCACCGGACAGATCTTTTAAATTTGCTTCTCCCCTTAAGGCTCTTTGCCTTTTTCTTTTTATCGTTTCATCCGAAAGGGAGTACTCGGCAAAACTGTTATAATCGCAAAGTTTTTCTATTCGTCCCGTATAGCCTATTCGTCTTAGCTGGGCATACATTTCCTCATAGAAACGGGAAACTATAAAAACCATGCTCTTATCTTCTTCATCGGAAAGAACGGTATCTACGGGAACTATGGGAATTCCTTTATAATCCTTTCCGTGCTTTTCTTTACTGTTATCTATAATGCATTTGGCCATTAGTCCAATATCGGACAAATATTCAGCCAGTTCTTCTGTTGCATTACTGTGACCGAAAAGATAGATGTTGTATTCCGGAAGATGAACGTTCTCTTTTAGTTTGGCTATGCTGTTTTTCATTTCCTCATAGCGTTCTGCTTCCATAACATGTCTACCTCTTCCCTCGTCAGTATACCTGTTTCAACATAATTATCGAGTGTTCCGCATCTTAGATCAAGCTCCGGATACTGTGCTTCGGACGCAAATTCATAAATACGGTAAAGCTCCCTTTTTTCGTTTTCACTCATTTCTTTCATATCAGTTTTCCGATAGGATCTTACCTATATGTCCACCGGGATGATTTCGCTTAAAGTCGTCAATTGAAAGGTTTCTCTTTTTGGCTATCTGCATTGCAAGTCCCTGCAGAACTATAAGGTTAATTGTTGTTGAATTATTAGGCATGATATTCCACATATCACCCTCATGAGTAAGTTTTAGTATAACACTGTTAGGTATCTCTCGCCTTAAGGTACTGTCATCTTCAAATGAAAGAAGCCACATATTTATTTTTCGTTCCTTTAGAAGTCTTGCAAGATAAATTGATTCGGAAGTCTCTCCGCTCTTTGTTAAGATGATCACCATATCACCGTCTTTTACTATACCCATATCTCCGTGCACGGCCGAGTTGGTATGTAAAAAAGCCGCGTCCATACCAAGACTTACCATAGAACCTACGAACTTATCGCAGATGGGAACATTTTTCCCGAGTCCCGAAACTATGACCTTATGACCTGAATCTATTACATCAACTGCTTCATCCACCCAGCGTCTGAAGGTTGCTTCATCCAAAGAATGAACCGAATCATCTATTTCCTTAAGCTGTTTTTCAAAATAAGAGATCATAATACCTCCTCCAAATAATAAAGACCGTTATAAAAAGCTCCGCAGATTGAATCATAATCCTGCCATGCATAAGTTGTAAGCGACAGCCATATAACAGCATGAAGAAGCTTTATTTCATTTCTGTCGCATCCCGTCAGTTCAAAGAAATCTTCTTCCATATCTTCCCAGTGATTGGAACTGATATTTAGGATAACTTCTCCTGCCGACAATCCCTTATCATCGGCTTTGGTTTCATCCGTATAAATTGAGCTTCCGCCTATATCGAGACTGAAATCCTTAAGATTAAACCTGTCATAATTACCCACTACAGAGTAATAAAGCTTTGCCCAGTCATATCTTTCATCACCGTAAAGCTCTGAAAATCCAAAATAACCTCTCGGATCGATAAGCACCGGATCTCCGTTATCACGAACCATCAGATTTGAAAAGGTACAGTCACCGTGAATGAAAGAAAAACTCTTGGAACTGATTGCCTCAAGCTTTTTCTCAAGCTCATTCTTATGGAAGTAAACATTTCTGCATTTTCTGCCGTTTACAATAATAAATGGTTCGTTGGCATAGGGTACCAGATCCCTTATCCCGCTAAGTCTCTGCATCGTTTTGTTAAAATAAGCCTCCTTCATACTGAAGGTATCAGCAGGAACCTTTTCTGAAGCATGAAGACTCTTTAAGGCATCCACAAGCGCAGTTAAAATATGTTTTTTCTCATCATAAGAAAGATCGCATTCGTATATGTTTTTCCCTTTAACAAGCTCCATCTGAAGAGGAGACGTTTTATATATCTTAGGAAGCACCGGAATATCCAGTTCTTTTGCTTTTTCATACCATGCGCATTCACGCTTGGCAAGCTTTCTTCCCTGATCATCAACAGGTTCTTTTATAAAGATATCGTCTTTTATGGTTACCTTATTGAAAGGTCTGCATTTTGGATTTTCAAGTTTCTTATCCTCGGATATAAGACCAAATTCTCTTGTACCTGCGAGCCCGACTTCCCCAAAATCCAAATTCTTCCCCTTAAGATACCTGACTAACTCTCCGCTCTCGGGAATATCCGATATCTTATCCTTTCCCGTGAAAAGGAAAAATCCCGCCACTCCGTGCTCGGTGGAAGGCTCCTCTTCAAACTCTCCGTCCTCAAATTTCCATCTGCAGGGGAATGTCTCGGATACGCCCACATAATCCTTCTCCGGTGTTTTTCCTTTTTCTTCATATTCCTTAGGAAGCACCAGATCCTTGGGTAGTATGAGATCGGACCAAACAAGCATGAATGCTTCATGGTCCGGTATCAGACTTATCGCCTGTTTGACCCCGGAACACGTCCCTGTTCCAACTGCATCAACGATCTGATATTTAACATCCGCAAACGAAGCCAAATATTCCCTCATAACCTCTTTGTGATAATCGGCTATGATCACAAATCTCTTATCCGGATACTTTCTGAACAGATAAAAGAGCATTGGCAGATTTTCTACCGGCACAAGAGCCTTCGGTTTATTTTTTGTAAGATACTCAAGACGAGTTCCCTTTCCTCCCGCCTGAACTATTATATAATCCATACTTTTCCCCTTTTTAATCGTTTATATCTTTATATGTGATCTTTTTTACTTCATCCAGCACATCCTTCAATGTTTTTTCCGAGGCTGAATGATCAAACTGAAACTCTGTTACATCATCTGAAAGTCCCATCGCTTTAAGGCTGAAATATTCAAAAGCACTCCCCATATAAAATCTGTTCTTCTCATCATAAAGAATGATCTTCTCAGCTTTTGCACCACTTATAACATCACAAAATCCACTTCTTATCCCAATGAATCCGCCTGCTGCCTCTATAAACTGAGGAGC
>JAILKW010000007.1 GCA_024693455.1 Lachnospiraceae bacterium | reverse complement strand
AAGTTACGTGAAATCTGCTCTTTAGATTAATTCCTTATCTCATCTGATTTCTGCAAATAACAACCCCCTCGTCCCTATCAAGCCCATCATATCTGATAAAACAATCAGTAGGCTTGACAGAACCGAGAGGGTTCGTTGTTAAGTAGCCAAGCTCACTTATATTCAAGTGAGCTCGTCCACGAGTGTATTCTCTTTTATTAAAAATTGGTCGCAAATTGGTCGCAATTTCCGACCTTGTTACCTCGCAACCCTTGATACTACAAGGATTATTCCTTAGATGGACTTCAGCGTAGGGAACAACAACACATCTCTTATCGCATAGCTGTCTGTCAGAAGCATTACGAGTCTGTCGATGCCGTAGCCGATGCCGCCTGTGGGGGGCATTCCGATGGAAAGGGCATTGAGGAAGTCCTCGTCTGTGTGGTTGGCCTCTTCGTCGCCTGCAGCGAAGGCTGCTTCCTGAGCCTCGAAACGCTCACGCTGATCGATGGGATCGTTGAGCTCTGAGTATGCGTTGCACATCTCCCAGGTGTTGATGAAGAGCTCGAAACGCTCTACCTTCTCGGGATCATCGGGCTTCTTCTTTGTAAGAGGGGAGATGGCCAGGGGGTGATCCATGATGAAGGTGGGCTGAATAAGATGTTCTTCGCAGAACTCTTCAAAGAAGAGGTTTACAATGTCGCCCTTGGTGTGGCGTTCTTCAAATTCAACTCCGCGCTCTTTAGCGATTGCCTTTGCTTCATCGTCTGTTTTTATCTGATCAAAATCAACGTCTGCATATTTCTTGATGCAGTCGATCATTGTCATTCTTTCGAAAGGTTTTCCGAAATCAAGTTCGATATCACGATACATGAATTTGGTCGTTCCGAGTACCTTCTCTGCAAGATATCTGAACATCGACTCGGTAAGCTCCATCATTCCGTTGTAGTCTGTGTAGGCCTGATAAAGCTCCATAAGTGTGAACTCGGGATTGTGGCGGGTGTCAACACCTTCGTTTCTGAAAACACGTCCGATTTCGTACACGCGCTCAAAACCGCCGACTATAAGTCTCTTAAGATAAAGCTCCAAAGATATACGAAGCTTAACATCCTCATCGAGTGAGTTGTAATGGGTTTCGAAAGGTCTTGCTGCAGCTCCGCCGGCATTTGAAACAAGCATGGGTGTTTCAACCTCGATGAAATCACGGTCTGCGAGGAAGTTGCGGATCTCACGGATAATTGCGGAACGTTTTTCAAAGGTCTCACGAACTTCGGGGTTCATGATAAGATCAACGTAGCGCTGACGATAACGGGTGTCTGTATCTGTAAGTCCGTGGAACTTCTCGGGAAGGATCTGCAGACTCTTTGAAAGCAGTGTAACTTCCTTGGCATGTATTGAAATCTCTCCGGTCTTTGTCTTGAAAACAAAACCCTTTACACCGATAATGTCACCAACATCAAACTTCTTGAAGTCAGCGTAATCGTCATCTCCTATGTCGTTTCTTGTAACATAGATCTGCATATCTCCGCGTCTGTCACGAATGTTGGCAAAAGATGCCTTACCCATGACACGCTTAAACATCATTCTTCCTGCAACCGAAACCAGTTTTTCCTCAGGTATGTCTGATATCGGAGTTACTACTGCCTTGCCCTCTTCGTCTGTTGCGGGGGTAAACTCAAGTGCATCAAACTGATCTCTGATGTCGACAGTGTGATGTGTAACATCGTATTTGGTTATCTGAAAAGGATCCTTTCCGGCTTCCTGAAGATTGGTAAGCTTTTCTCTTCTGACCTTAAGGAGCTGTCCTATATCCTGCTGCTTTTCACCGTTACCTTGATTTTTCTGATTCTGATTTCCCATGATTCTTCCTTTTTCTTTTTCAACAAAATGCCCCGTTTTCGCGAAAACGGGGTAATGGTTTTAAAGTTATTTCTTGATGATCTCAAGTACCTTGTACTCGAATTCTCCGGCCTCTGTCTCAACCTTTATCACATCTCCGACTGTAGTACCGAGAAGTGCTCTTCCGACAGGAGACTCGTGAGATATTTTACCGTGAAGACTGTCTGTACCTGTGGGGCCGACAATCTTGAAAGTCATCTCCGCATTCTGTGCAAGAGCAAGTATTTTAACCTTGCTTCCTATGTTAACCTTATCCTCGTCGCCTTCTTCGTCAAGTACGACCTCAGCATGTTTTAATATATCTTCGATCTGCTCTATACGCGCTTCGATATCACGCTGCTCATCCTTTGCAGCATCATACTCTGCGTTCTCTGAAAGATCTCCCTGCTCACGGGCTTCTTTGATCTTTTCTGCTATTTCACGACGTTTATTTACTTTAAGATCCTGGAGTTCATTCTCTAAATCCTGCAACTCCTCGTAGGTCATTAAATTCTTTTTCTCTTCCATATATGCCTCCCTTCAGCGCAACTATTATATTCAATAGGTACGTTTATGTCAAGGAAATGTTGTTACATCTGGTGCTTCACAACCGCGTATTCATCACCGTTTACGTAATAAGGACATTCTTTGTATCCGCTTGAACTAAATCTGCCGTAGTCATCCTCATCCATGTTAACGGAACAGTAATACTCTTCGTCATCTTCATCATATTCAAAATATGCGCAATCATCACATCTCATTTGCTGACTTCTCCTATTGTTTTTTAGCGTTTTTATTGTATAATTTATTTAGCAAAACACAGTTTATTATTTCCGTGTTTTCTATTATCGGTATTGCACACATCATGCACTGATATCCATCCTATAAACAGCTATTTACTTTTAAATAATATACCAATGATAACTGTATTTGGTCAATCGCAAACGAGGTGTTAAAATGAGTGATTACATATTAAGCTGCAGTTCTTCTGCAGATCTATCCGATGAATGGTTTAATAAAAGGGGTATCGTATATGTCTGTTTTCACTTTAATCTCGGCGGTATCGATTATCCCGATGATATGGGAAAGACTGTTTCTTCCGATGAACTTTTTCGCAGGATGAATGACGGAGAAGACACCAAAACTTCCCAGATCACGGTTAGTGAATATACCGAACATTTCGAAAAGTATCTTAAAGAAGGAAAAGACGTGATTCACGTTTGCCTTTCAACAGGTATTACAGGCACATACAACTCGGCTTGCGTCGCAAGAGATACACTTGCCGAAGAATATCCCGATCGTAAGATCTATGTTATCGATTCTCTTTCCGCTTCGTCCGGTTTCGGACTTCTTGTTGAACTTATGGCAGATAAGCGTGATGAAGGCATGAACATTGATGAGCTTTATAACTGGACGGAGAAAAACAAAAAGAAATTAATACACTGGTTTTTCTCTTCCGATCTTACTTTTTTTATCAGAGGCGGACGTATTTCAAAGACCTCGGGTACTATCGGAAACATCCTTAATATCTGTCCTCTTATGAATGTGGATTCCACCGGACATCTCATTGTAAGGGAAAAGGTCAGAACCAAGAAAAAAGTCATCAAG
>JAILKW010000339.1 GCA_024693455.1 Lachnospiraceae bacterium | reverse complement strand
CATATAGCAATCTGCAAGAGCTCTGTGAGCTCCCTCCGTTGAAATGCCGAAATGTGCAGCCAGATCAGACAGAGCATGATGAGGCATATCAGGCAGCAGCTTTCTTGAGATAGGTAGGGTATCGGCGTAATCGTTATCGGGTTTTTCTATACCATTATCAATACATTCCCTGTATATAAATTTAAGATCAAATTGCTGAATATTCTGTCCGAGTAAAACGTTATCTCCGACGAAAGCCAAAAAATCCGGAAGTACCTTATCTATTGTAGGGGAGTCGGATACCATGTCATCGGTTATGTTGTTTACCTCACTTGCATATATGGGTATAGGACACATAGGATTGACAAGGGTTGAGAATTCCTTTGCAACTTTGCCTCCCTGTATCTTAAGTGCCGATATTTCTATGATCTTGTCTTTTTTTGCAGAGACTCCGGTTGTCTCAAGATCGAAAACAACATAATCTCTTAAAAAGCTGTTTATTCTTTTTGCCATAACATCCTCCGAAAAGTGTTTTACCTATTGTAAACAACTGAACCGGTTTTTTCAAATTGCTTTTTAAGACATGAGTCTTGCGTCGCAAATGAATAAATGCCTAAGAAGGCAAAGGCAGAAGCCTTAGGCAAAAAAATCGCGAGAGGACGCAAAAAATCAAAGCCGGAGCCGTAGAAGAAATGCCTAAGAAGGCAAAACCGAGAACCTTAGGCAAAAAAAAATCGCGAGAGGACGCAAAAAATCAAAGCCGGAGTCGGAGGGGAAATGCCTAAGAAAGCAAAAGCAGAAGCCTTAGGCAAAGAAATCGCGAGAGAGCGCAAAAAATCAAAGCCAAAGTCGGAGAAGAAATGCCTAAGAAAGCAAAAGCAGAAGCCTTAGGCAAAGAAATCGCGAGAGAGAGCAAAAAATCAAAGCCAAAGTCGGAGAGGAAATGCCTAAGAAAGCAAAACCGGGAGCCTTAGGCAAAGAAATCGCGAGAGAACGCAAGAAACCGCAAGAAACCCCCAACCGGGAGTGAAAAATATCCGGGGTGTGGTGTAATTTAAAGAAAAAAATGGTATGATGTTTCAGGTTAGATAAAGATATACACGATGCTTGGGAGGCGCCCGGTTTCGGACATGAAATGTCTTAAGAAAGATTCGGGTAAGGCGCAGGGATTCGCAGGTCAAGACAAAATAAAGCATTGGTTTACGGAAAGACAGGTAGATTTAAGATGACCGGCTCAAAGAAAAGCAATTACCGGCAAATAAACGATGAATATGAAAAGAAGAGTGACGGAAAGAGAAAAAGGGAAAAAGAACTGTTTCTTAAACTGATAATAGCTCTGTCAATATTTTTGGTATTTGCTATTTTAATGGTTCCGATCGCAACAAAGAAAGAAAAGGAAAAGCCCAGAAAACAGGTTACACTCTCTGAAATTACAATAGATGACGGTGAAGGCGATCCTTCGATAAACGGATCAAGGGAAGACGGCTTAAGTGATGACGGACTGCGTGATGAAGATACGATATATTCATTTTTACAAGGTCCGAAATCATGGAAAAAGCGTAAAGACTGGTCAGGAAAATGGGGCAATATGACAATGGAGACCGGCAACAGATTCGGTGCTTTCGGATGTGGGTTATGTTGTATTGCAAATGTATATGATACGCTTTCTCCGTATGAGGCTTCGCCGGTGGACGTTTATTATTACGCTAAGGAAAACACTTCTTATTATCCTACCGGAGAGATCGGAGCGATAGGATGGGGCGATATGCTTTCAACCTTGAAACTTCTCGGGATGGATGCGGAGATTGCAAATAAACCGGCGGAATTTAAAGATTTCCAAAAGGAAATGGAGAATTCGGAAACGGCTATTATTTTGATAATCTGTCATGATCCGGAAGAATACTGGGGACAGACACCGGGACATTATGTAAGTATTTGGAGATACGATCCTAATGATAAAACGGTTTTTGTGGCAAATCCCGGAGAAAATTCAAAGAACAGGAAAACCATCAAACTGAAAAACTGTTATGATCATTTAAAGGAATACAGCAAATATCAGATAATCTATATCAGATCCTATGATGAATCAAAGGATGAGTGGAAAAGGTCGGAAAACATAAAAGAAAAATGGATAAGACCGGAATATTGTAAGTATAAATTTTGAATTTGCAATACAAAAACAGGGGGCAGATATCATGAAGATAATCAATCTTATTGAAAATACCGAGGGCGCTAACGGATGTATCTTCGCACACGGACTATCATTCTATGTAGAAACTAAAAAGCATAAGTTACTCATGGATCTGGGACCTTCGGAGGATACGATAGTAAATGCAAAGGTTTTGGGAGTTGATCTTAAAGAGATAGATACTGTTGTGTTAAGCCATGGTCATTACGATCACTCGGGGGGAATAATCCCTTTTACCAAAATTAACGATAAGGCTGATATTTACATGCAGGAGTCTGCCCTTGGGAATTATTATGCGGATGACGGAGAAAGGGCAGAGGGAGAGCGATACAGATATATCGGGATCGACAGAAAGATTGCTGACCTTTCACGGATCAGGCTGATCCGGGGAAATCATGTAATAGACGACGAACTGGAACTTTTCACGATCAAAAAAAGAAGTCATGCGCTTCCGTTTACAAACAAGAGACTTCTTATAAAAAATGAAGATGGTTTTATACGTGATGATTTTGTTCACGAGCATTTTCTCGTAATAAAAGAGGATGGAAAAAGGGTTCTTA
>JAILKW010000307.1 GCA_024693455.1 Lachnospiraceae bacterium | reverse complement strand
ATGCGAGGTTTCTTCCAAAAACGAAAGAAGGGCCGACGGCGCTGAGCGTCAGGTTGAGAAAATGAAGAAGGCCGAGTATATGGAAAGTTATATCGGTGAAGAATTTGACGGCTCTGTTTCCGGACTTACTTCATGGGGCATCTATGTTATGCTTCAAAACGGCATTGAAGGGATGATTCCTCTTCGTTATCTTCATGATGATCATTATATTTTTGATGAAGAGACATATGAGACTGTAGGACAGTATAAGAATTTTCATTTTTACATAGGAATGCCTGTAAGGATCTGCGTTGCTGCCGTTGACAGAAATATGCATACCATAGATTTCGAATTGGCACAAAGTGCCACTGCGTTCGTGAGAAAGTAGAGAAGCGTATTTTGGATGTCCGCGAGCGAGTCTTGACTCTTTTGGGAGGTTATTATGAAGGGTAGTGGAAGAAAGCTTATAGCAAACAATAAAAAAGCATATCATGATTATTTCATAGAAGAAAAGCTTGAAGCCGGGATCGAGCTTGCTGGAACTGAAGTTAAATCGCTTCGTACCGGCAAATGCTCGGTCAAGGAAGCTTTTGTCCGTATTGAAAACGGTGAAGTTTTTATTTATCAGATGCATATAGCACCTTACGAAAAGGGGAATATAATGAATAAAGATCCCCTTCGAACAAGAAAGCTTCTCCTTCATAAATCGGAGATAAGGAAGCTGATAGGTAAGATAAAAGAAAAAGGATATACTCTTGTTCCTTTGGAGGTTTATTTTTCCGGAAGTCTGGTAAAGGTGGAGATAGCCCTTGCCAGAGGAAAAAAACTTTACGACAAGCGTGCTGATATTGCGAAAAAGGATCAAAGACGGGAAGCAGAACGCGAATTTAAGGTTCGCAATCTCTTTTAACCAAAAGTTTATGGAAGAAACATGGCAGTAGTGCTATAATGTTTTTCATATAAGGGCTAGTAAAGGTTTCGACAGGGATCAGGAAGCTGGAGAAGCGAGTCGCACGGGATGCGTCAAATTCCAAATTAAAATTAAACGCTGAAGATAATTACGCTTTAGCAGCTGCCTAAGTGCAGCGCAGTCGCAGCTAGTGCACCTACACATTAGTGACCGGCTTCAAAACATGTAGGAAACGACACGGGCTAAGCTTTGCACCCGCGGGCGTAATCATGAAGCTACCGAGGGCGATAGGATGTCTGCTTCCGATCGCATGGGGGAATCTCAAATAACAGACTACACTCGTAGAAGTACAGGGGAACGGTTTTTGGACGCGGGTTCAATTCCCGCCTAGTCCATTATGTTTTATGATATTACACTAAAAGGCAAGACAGAGAAGCGATATTATCGTATCCTTCTCGTCATCAAAAGGAGGTAAATTATGAAGTGGCATAAATTTTTCGCATGGGCATGTGTTTTTTGCTTTATAGCAACAATGATCACAGGATATGAAAAGAAATAAGGTGTTAAAATGAAAAAGATTAATGTGTTTGCGACAGCGCTTTGCGCTTCACTTACCATTACTGCTTTTGGAGGATTTATAATCCCGGCGGCTACAGACGCAAACGAAGCCGGGATTATTTTTAATGTTGATGCGGCTGCAAAAAAAGGCTTCGTTAAGAAAAGCGGTAAATGGTACTATTATAAAAACGGCAAGAAAGTAACGGGACTTAACAAGATATCAGGAAAATATTATTATTTTGGCTCTGGCGGAGCTATGCTTGGCGGCGAGCAGACCATAGACGGTTTTAAATATTATTTTAAAACCGCAAAGGACGGCAGATCACCTGCTGTTACCTCACGCATTCAAAAGCTTAACGGGAAAAAATACTATTTTTCCGCAAAGGGAAAGGGCTTTATTTCAGTAGGTAATAAGACCGGTAATAAGGCAGTCGGGATGCTTATGGATGAGATCACTTCAATATCATCCGCAGACGCCAAAAAAAGTCTTGAGACTGTATATGAATATATAGTTGCAAATATCAGATACGTCGGTGTGGGAGCACCGGATATCAATAAAAAAGGCTGGCAGTACGATACTGCTTACGAGACAATAGAAAAGAAGAGAGGCATGTGTTATAACTACGCATCTCTTACCGGTCTGGCAGCCAAGGCACTTGGATTTTCCGCAAAGATAGTTGCGGGAAAAGGTTCGCGCATAATAAACGGACAGCGAAGAGATCCAAGCACCCATGCATGGGTTTTGATAAACGGTAAATATGTGGTTGATACCAACTATGCGACATCTAAGACAGATAAGAATTATTTCTTTAAGACTTATGATGAGATAAAGAACAGCGTTGATACCACCTATGAAGAAAACAAAAAGTTTTAAAGGGGAGAAAACATGGTTTTTAGCAGTGCACCCTTTTTATTCTTTTTTTTGCCGGTTGTCTGGATACTTCACTCATTAGTTAAAAATCGGACATTGCAGAATGTGATACTTGTTGTCGCAAGTCTGCTGTTTTACGCATACGGCGAGCCGTCATTCGTCCTTGTAATGGTGGCTTCGGTCGTTGTCAATTACCTGTTTGCCATAGGAATTTCAAAAGACGGGAAGCACAAAAAACTGTTTCTCGTTTTTTGTGTTGTCTTTAATATGGCAATGATAGGAGTATTTAAGTATACGGG
>JAILKW010000281.1 GCA_024693455.1 Lachnospiraceae bacterium | reverse complement strand
CGATCTTGAGCCGGTAAGAAAAGGGCAGCCCCTTCATTGTTGTGAAGGGATGATCCTGAAATGCTATCACCGCTTCCCAAAGGGCTTCTTCCGAAAGTTGTTCTTTAAGTCTGCGCACGCATTCTTCCTTAGTATCTTTGTCATCCAATCAAACGTACCTCGTCTAAGTTTGTCAATGATATTCGCGCTCCGCTTCGCTACTTGCTTATAATGCAAGGCACTTCGTGCCTTATCCGAACGCATCATATTATGTCCGATATCGTACATCTTGCTACGGATATAAGATCTTCCGGCGCAAGCTCTATCTGAAATCCAACCTTTCCGGCACTGACAAACATTTTATCGAAACCGGAAGCCGTTTCGTGCAAAAAAGTGGGAAACTGCTTCTTCATACCAATTGGTGAGCAGCCCCCATGTACATATCCCGTAAGGGGAAGAAGCTCTTTTTGTTTTATCATGGCAACGGATTTCTCGCCTGCTGCCTTAGCCGCCTTTTTAAGATCCAGTTCCGCCTCTACCGGAACAACGAATACATAATATGCTCCGCTTTTCCCCTGAGTAACAAGTGTTTTAAAAACCTTCTTTGCATCTTCCCCTAAGATGGCAGCTATCTCTTCTCCGCTCATCGAAGCATCCGGCTCATAGGTATGGCTTTGATAGGAAATCTTTTTCCCATCCAAAACCCGCATTACATTGGTCTTTTCTTCTTTTTTCATCGTGGTAAACCTCTGATCAAATCGGACATCAGGCAATTGAAATCGCGTATCTGCTTATTTGATCCCTGATCATCGCTTCGGGCAATATCTTATATACAAGGTCGTCTGACGCCTCGTTAACAGCAGTTATATAACCTATGCAATCTTCGGGATAGGTAGATAAAACGTTATCTAACGCAGCACCCATCATATTGATAAGATTTGCCGGATTTGCATTTTTTTTCGAATATAAAAACGAAAGTTCGAATCCGTACTCATTTTTAAGATCATCCACCAGAACGCAGCCGGTAATGGAATTATTATCCGTGCGTACCACGCTCATATACGGATCGTGGTCCTGATCCAAAAAGCGATCATAAATGCTTGATTTTTTAAGCTCATTTGAAAAGGCACGTTTCATTGAATCTCCCACATCCTGCAAATTAAAAATATTTTTATCTGGCTTTGCCTTTGACAGGATGGGGTTATCATTTAAGTCACTTAAATAAAAACTATATATGGTTGCCAATGATACCGGCAGGAATCCTTCTTTGGTAAGCGCCTTATCCAATATCCTGCGATCGTCTGAACTGTAAACATCCATCGTCACACCATCACAACCAAGTACATTACAGATCATGCATATCTGATGTATGATATCGGACTCGATTTCTCCCCTTAGCTCATCAAGGACAATAATATCATGAATAACGGCAGCTTCTTTTGCATCGAATATTCCTACGCCGCTAAGATTATCATCTTCTACGGCGCACAGCGCATATCTGTAACTTCTCTCAAGTATACCTGCGTAATCGGCAGGACTTAAAAACCCTTTGATAAGTTCTATTTTATCCGCTCCGAGTAATGTATATTCCATATTATCCTCTCCTCTACTCGTTCTTATCAACTTCCATTGTCCTGGGATCTGAACCTGCCAGCTTCATAAAATCAGCAAAATATCTCTTCATAAGCGGAAGCATCTGCTCCTTGTGATCACTGATCTTGTCATTGCGTGTAAGATTCAGTTTTTTCTTTGCTATACTTGCTGAAAGTATAAGCGCCTTGTTCACGTACATATTATAGGAATATCTATAATCATTTACCCCGGGCTTGGCCTTCGGGTTGTCAAGTTGACGCATCTCATCAAGTTCTTCTCGATCCAGCCATCCGTTGTCAACTTTCTCACGCAATATCTTCAGGTTTGGTTCTATTGCAAAGGCAATACCTGGTTGTAATAGCTTGCCCGTTATCACGGAATTGTCCTGATCTTCAAGCACACCCTCAGCCTTACAATTTTCACTGAATTTTTGGAGGAAGGGCTCTATCTCACTAAACTTCATTTCATTGGATATGTAAAATACTATTTTTTCCCGGCGGTCAAAATTTGTATTTCCTCCAATCTTAAAATAAATATTTTCAAGATTTTTAAAGTCCTTCAAAGTATCCCACCATATCCTTACCATAGCCTCTTCTTTTTTAGGTTTACAGCTAAAATACAGTCGTCTGTCTGCCATGCTACGTTTTCCGCCGTAAAAGTGAATAAAGCTCCACATTACATTAAAACTCGTTTTCACTGCTTCCGTTCTATTAGCGGGATTTGCAGTCGTCGGTAACATCTTCTCCTTAATGGCAACTCCTATAAAAGTTGTAGGGTTTACCGTCCGTCCTCCTGAAACCTGCATCTGTATGTACTTTTCACCTTTAATATGAGTTGATAAAGCACAATTTGTAAGGGTCTCTTTGTAAGAATCATCCTCCTTATCTGTAGGCACTTCCAATTCGCCTTTAGGTCTCATCAGGAACCTGTATAGGACTCTCTCACTCTCACAGTCTGAATTCATAAGTGTCGAATTAAGGAAAAGCTTAAGTACCTCAGGCGCCATTTCACCGTTTTTCACCGCATCATACAGCTTTTTATAATTGGTAAGCATTTTATTATATTTTGCTACCAGTCTCTCTTTTTCGGGCCTTAAGGCTTTAACTATTTCCCCGTCTGTTTTATTGGAATTATTGTAATATTCATTTCGCTTGTCTTCGAGAATACTTACAAGTTTTTCATCAAGTATTCTTTTGTATTTACTAAGAGAAGGAATTTCGTTGCTAAGGCATGAATCAATTATACTAAAATATTTTTTTCTGGCCCTCTCGTCCGCTAACTTCGTTTTATTTTCCTCATCCGCTTTTTCCTTCAGGTGTTTTTCTTTTTCTTCCGCGCTTAATTTAGCATCCTTTTCCTTTGCACGGTCTGATACTTCGAGTTTTTTTGTCTCCAGATTTTTATTCTCTTCAATTTCCATGTCAATTATTTTGCCGTTAAAATAAAGATCTAAATTATCAGCGTGAGTATTATCGGACATTATCCTGTCAATGATCTTGCTTGACTCGTAATCATCGACCTGTCTGCTTTCGGCAAGCATTGAGGCTTCCTCTTCATTTATCTTCTCGCCTATTTCCATGGTACCGGCGACAGTAACCAGTTCCTCCAGATCGGCGCTATCTTGTCTTCTCTTTTCTGCTTTTAATTCATCATTCAAATCCTGAGCACGCTTAATAAGGAGATTGGCCATATCGTCAAGATCTTTTCTTTTAAAGCGACCTCTTGACTCAAGCTTTTGATTTTTGCCCATCTTATAATATATGGGCGAATCCGAAACCTTGAGGTGACGAACAGTTATGTCATAGGGCTTTGCTTTAAGCGCAAATTTAGCTGCCTGTATTACCTCTTCCTTTGTAAAGATACCCTTGGTACTGATCAGATCACTGTATTGATCTTCACTTGCGATAAGATCTATAACCTTGGATATCTCTTCGCTCTCTTTTTGGTCATCCTTTAATAAATCTGCCCGGATCGTATTTTGTTTTTTTTGGATTTCATCCTGAAGTGTATTTGTCGCCATATCAATGCCCTCTTTTCGTTTAAAACATTTTAGACTGATCTATTTTCCTTTTAAGTCCGATATCATACCCATATTTACTGTAAAAACCAAACACCTGAGTTTAAATATCCCGCAAAAACAAGCCAGCAAAGATACGGGATCTGCATCATCTGTGAAGGTTTGTCCACCTTTCTAAAACAGATGCTCATAGCGACTACTGCCGCAAACATGATCACAAGTTCAAAAAATGCAAGGTCATATCTTTTTGCACTAAAGAAGATGAAGCACCATGCAAGGTTTAAAACAAGCTGAACCACGTATAATATAATTCCTCTGGTTCGCCACTCGGATGATTCTGCCAATAGCACCCTCGCAAGTCCTATTCCCATTAATCCGTAGAGGATAGTCCATGCAATGGGAAATACTATTCCGGGAGGCGAGAGAGGCGGCTTTGTAATGCTCTCAGCATAGGCCTGTGTTCCGCTCCTTGTCAGCATACCGACTGCGAAACCGGACAGTTCTGTTACTAATATGCTTATTACGTAGGTTAGGATCGTTTTCATTTTATCACCTTTTCAAAGTCCGAAGCCGGATGCTTGCAAACCGGACAGATAAAATCATCCGGAAGCTCCTCTCCGACATATTCATAACCACAGATCCTGCAACGCCAAACCGTTTGTCCGTCCGATGTCGTACCTACCTTTTCAGGCTTTGTCTTGATGTTGTCCTGGTAGTAAGTGTATGTAGCGGACGGCGTTTCATCAAGAACTTCCATAGCCGTAGGCTCACCGATGAAAAGCGTGTGCGAGCCAAGGTCAACTGTCTGCTTTATATCTATGGAAAAATATGCATTTGTCCCACGGGTGATGTACGGTATTCCATTGTCAGCTGCCTTACAATCCGTAAAGTCCGCAAACTTGTCGACATCTCGTCCTGACTGAAATCCAAAATGCTTGAAAAGCTCAAAATCAGCCTTCTCACTTATTACGGAAATATTTGCCTTCATGGTCTTCATTACCATGTCGTGAGTATAGTTTGCTTTGTTTATTGCAAATGAAATCTGATTGGGTTCGGATGCTACCTGAATGGCTGTGTTGGTAATGCAGCCGTTAGCCTTGATCTCGTCCTTCGCTGTAAGGACGAAGAGTCCATATGATAACTTAAACATT
>JAILKW010000060.1 GCA_024693455.1 Lachnospiraceae bacterium | reverse complement strand
TAATCTGGAGGATTTTTACTTTGGAGATTGCATCTTTATATTTCTCAACTGGCTTTTATGTGGCTAGTATGTCATATTGGTTTTACATAAATGATGTAAAATTGTTTGTTGTATTTAAAAGTGCTTTTAGAAAAGAAAGATATAATTCAGAGAATCACGGAGGGTTATCTCGTCATTATAAAAACATTCTATTTATCAAAATAGCACAAGAAAAACTAGGTGTTTTGGGAGGAAATGAAGCACCGAGTTTACCATAGTTTCACATCAGAAAAAGATATGGAATTAGGGTGAAGGATACAGATACTATTGCAAGGTTAAAAAGACTAAGGGCATATTCAGGGCTTACGCAGGCTGAGTTTGCAACAAAGTATGAGATACCTGCATCCACCTATGCAAAATGGGAGAATGGGGACAGGGAACCCGCCGGTTATATAGTAAGTCTTTTGGAGCGGGCAGTAGAAGCGGATATGAGTGATGCGACCGATTGCGACTAATTGAGACCAAACACGACTTTACGCTATAGGTTAGGCATAGTATGATATGCTGGTAAAAAATAATAAAGGCGTAGGCAAGAGATCTTCGAATTTCGGAGGTCTCTTTTTTTGCGCCAAAATAAGGAGGATTTGCTATGTCAAGATTTAGCGAAAATTATGAAACAGAAGATTTGCTTATCGGTGATCAGGTAGTTGAGGTTGCCAAAAAGAAGCCTCCTACCAGAGCTCAGATTGAGTCAGCCGGTAGGACACTAAAGGAGATGAAAAAGATCCGGGAGGAAGGGGGGAATACTGATGGCAGATGAAAGGAGTCCGGATCTTTTTGATAAAAAACTTCCTCAGCTGGTTTATGAGTTGGAGAAGGAAAGGGATACAGAAAAGGCAAATGCGAAGGAGGTAAAACAGACATCTGTACTGGTTATGATAGTAAGCCTTGTTATGGCCGGAATAATAAGTGCCGGAGCATTTTTGATAGCCGACAGATTACCCGGAAGTGGAATAGCAGAAAGGATAGAAAAAATATATGACCAAACAGTTGATGAGGATGAAAGTCAAAATGAAGGATCAAAGGCTGAAGCTGTAGAAAATGAAGAGATCAAAAAGATAGAGGATACAGACGAAAGTATCAGTGAGAAGGATTTGCAACAGGTCGAAGAGGGAAATACTCAGGAAGAAAATACAACCGAAAATCAAAAGAAAGAGAAAGCCCCGGTCAAAGAAAAGGAAGAGCAAAAGAAAAAGGAAGATAAAGCGCATAAAACTAAAAATATCTACTATGACCGAAAGACAAAGGAACTTTCTTTCGAACTGGATGGGAAAAGTTATATCTTCCCTGTAAGTAGTGAAAAGCTAAGTAAAAATGGTTGGGCTAAGGTAGATGAAGCAACGGATCCAAATAATGACAAACTTACGGCTTCAACTTTATTTGATGACAGTGGAAGTACGGTATTTATCTATAAGAACAAAGATGATAAAGCAGCTCAAAAGATGGAAGTAGTGTTTGCCAATAAGAAAACTTCATTTATGGGAATATCGTTAAAGAGTAAGCCAAACGCTGTAAAGAAAATATTAAAAAAAGCAAAGCAGATAAAAAAGGATGGCTTTAGAAAAGGAAACGGCAGAATCCTTTATTCAGTAGGAGAGTGTGTGATTGGAGTAAATTATGCCAACGGTACGGCTTTTTCCGTGTCATTGGAGAAAGGAGAGATAGATGGGTAAGATCTCTGCAGGAGAATTATGGGCTGCTCTTAAAGATACGATGATGGAAGAACTATCAGATATTGAAGAAACAAAACAAAGTCTTTCAGAGTTGGAGCAGGAACTCAGAGAAAAAGAAAGCGAGTTAAACGAGGAAGAAAAAAGGTTAAAAGCTGATCAGCAGGCTCTGATTATGGACCAAAATCTTCATAAGGCGGCAATGAAGGATTTCGAGAAAGAAAAGCAGGAGTTTGAGAGTTTAAGAAATGAGATGGTAGTAGAAGAGAAGGAAAGCCTTGATGAAGAGTATAGGATTCAGATTTTGGATCTTAAGGAAGCAAATAAAAAACTTGAACAGGATAAAGTTAAATTAATGAAGCAACTTATAGCAAAAGGGAAAGGAGAGTCCTAATGAGAAGAAGAATGAACCCAATTGCAGTAATAGTTCTTGTAGTAGTTATGATAGCAGCGTTTGCAGCAGGTGCACTTGTAAAAAATATTTTGCCTGATGTAGTAGGAAAGTTTTCAAATTTTATTTTTTGGAGTGTTGTTATCGTAGTCGGGGCAGGAGGAAGTTTGTTAGTCGGAAGATTTTTGAATAAGTAAGGAGGATACAAAGATGAGTTATTGGGATGAATCTGAAAAAGAGAATACAGGGGCGCAGGAAGAATGCAAAGCTAATAAGGGATTTTGTAAGTTAATGGTCAAGCTTTTACAAAAATTCAGAAGAAAAAGATCAAAGCAGGTACTTGGGATGATCACATTATCGCTTTTATATGTATTTCTTGTATGCCCTCAGGCGGTATTTGCCAGTGGAGGTGGTGCTGCGTCAGTTACTGCAAGTTTTAATACTTTAAAAGATATCGTGGTAGCACTTGTCACATCGGTCGGTACAATAGTTCTTTTGTGGGGGTTTTTTGAATGGGGAACTTCTCTGCAGTCACAGGAAGGTGTAATGCAGGCTAACGCATTTAAGCGAATAGGTGGCGGACTCGTAATGGTTCTTGCACCTCAGCTTATCACAGCATTTGTAAGCTAAGGAGGGAATCATGCCGGGATGGTTACAGGATTTCCTCGGAATAGCCAAGTCATTTATGCAAGGAAGCGCATGTTGGGATTTTTGTATGGAGATCGTTTATATATTGATGGGATCTTCTCCCGAAAGTCTGGCTCCTGATGCGTGGAATTATGTTACAGGTACTCTTTATCCGTGGTGCTCATCCATAGGTGCGGTAATGCTTAATATATTTTGTCTGGTCGGATTTATAAAGCAGGCAAGTAATTTAAAGGAAAATGTCACAACGGAGATGTGGATAGAACTTTTTATAAAAGTGATCGTAGGGAACTATCTGATGGTACACGGAATAGGTTTGATGTCTGACTTTATACGTGCTGCAGGGCTTATGTCTACAGAAGTAATGAATACGGGACTGCCGGGGATGTACAACTCAGAAGTGGATGCAGGAGCAGCATTTGCCTATCTGATCTTTGGCCTTATATACATTCTGATATCCATGTTTTGCGGAGTGATGATCGTAATAGAGGTCTTGGGAAGATATCTGAATCTATATATTTTGATGGCAACGGCACCTTTGGCACTATCTACAATAGCAGGTGGAAGAGGCATAGAGAATACGGCAATTGCCTGGATCAAGAGTTTTCTAACTACAGTTTTCCAGATATTTATAATAGCCGTGATCTTAAAAATTGGCGGAATGATGATCCAGTCTAATGGTTTTAGTGATGCTACAGGAACACCCCTTGACTGGTTTGATGGATTTAAGTCAGTGCTGCTTTCAATGTTATATATGATCTTTATGACAACAGCAATAAAAGGTTCAGATAATTTCTTAAAGAGGACTTTTGATCTTAGGTAAGAGAGGAAATAGTGATGAAGATAGAGATAAATAAGGATTTTTCATCCGAATATAAGGATGAGTTTTGGAAAGGTTTTTCCGGAACGGAAACAGTATGTATAGGTATAGCGGCGGCAGTTGCAGTAGGAGTTATTGCTTTTTGTCATTTTAAACTGGGAATAAATCCGGGAACAGCAGTGTACTTTGGGGTACCTGCAGCAATACCTGTCCTGATACTTGGTTTTTTCAGGTACCAGGGATACATGAATATTTTGGAATTGCTACAGAGTATAGCCTTATGTGAGAAGACGAAAATACTAAAAATGAATATGATGACAGGTTCACGGAACCGGGTATTTGCAATAAGGAGGGATGAGAAAAATGGCGTTTATGCTGACACCAAGAAAACGCTTTGAGCAGTCTAAAAGAATAAATGGAAGCCTTGGAGAAAAGGGAATACCGAAAACTACCAGGGAAGCATTGGGTATAAAAAGAGTTTTCGGAAATGGGATATTTCTTATAGATGACGGTAAGAAACCATATATTTATGACAGGAGTTATCTGGTTGCGGACATCAATTTTTGTAATAAAAACGATGATGAAAGAGAAAGAATATTAGAAGACTTACAGAAGTTTTTAAATTTCATGTCATGTGATTTTAAGATAACTATCGCAAATGAATATCGTGATATGAAGGGATTTCTCAGGGAAGTGTTTACGGATATTCATAAAGAAGAATATCCGCTTATTGATACCGGAATGAGAGAGTTTTTAAAGCAAAAGGTCTGTGAAGCGGAAATGTACGATATCAAACAGGTTATTTTGCTGACAGTAACTACCAGGGCAGCAAACTATGATGAGGCAAGAAGATATTTTCTTGATCTTGACGTTGAGCTTGAACATTTCTTTATGACAGTGGGTAGTTTTGTAACAGCTCTTTCTTCGGAGGAGAGACTATCTGCAATAAGAAGATTTTTTTACAGGGACACAAGAGAGAATCATATAAGTACAGACAATCCCATGGATGATCCGGTTATGGATGTAATACCTACCGTGATAGAAAGCGGAGAAAGGGATTTTTTTGTTGCAGGAGACCAGTATATATCTGTTTTATTTGGCAGAGATTATGATTCGGCGTTATCAGATACAAAGACCATATATCCGCTTACACAGGTGGAGTTTCCTTCGTTTGTGACTTTGGACTTTGCACCGGTAGATCAGTCTGTTTTTAAAGAAATGCTTAAAAGTGCGCAGATTGGAAATGAACGTGCCATAGCACAGGAGATGGATACAAAAAGATCTGCAGGTCAGCTTCTTACCGGAGTTTCATACGCAAAAAACAGAAAAAAAGATGAGCTGGAGGAATATCGGGATCAGGTTGATGATAATGATGAGACCTGTAGTTTTATCGGACTTCTTGTGGTTATAACAGCTTCAAGTGAAGAGGAGCTGGCAAATCGAATAGAGACAATGCAAAGAGTGGCTAAGGAGTCCGGGATCATACTGGATCTCTATTGTTATCAGCAGCTTCAGGCATTTAATACAGCGCTCCCAACAGGATGCAGACTTGTAAAAAACATGAGGCCTTTCTTTTCGTCCTCAGCCACGGCTCTTCATCCTTTTCACGCTGAGGATCTTATTGAGCCGGGTGGCCAGCTTTATGGTATTAACAGAACAACAAATCATGTGGTTTTTGCAAACAGGAAGTATTTAAAAAGTCCACATGGAATCATCATAGGACATACGGGTGGTGGCAAATCATTTTTCTTAAAGACCACAGAGATTTCGCAAACACTGCTTTGCTCAGATGATGATCTTACGGCAATAGATCCACAGAACGAACTTCAAAGTGTATGTGCTCTTTTTGGAGGAACGTTCATAGACTTTACGCCAAAAAGTCAGGTGCATATTAATCCTATGGAAGTACCCGATGATGTTTTGGAAAAAAATGGCAGAAAAGAAGCTTTTGTTGCAGATATTACAGAATGGGCAAACAGTTTTTGTGCGGCTGTAATGCATGGGATCAATTACACACAGGAATACTCATCTGTAGTAGGTCGTGCGGTCAGAAATGTTTATGAAAGGGTATTTTCCAAAAGAAAGATTAAACAACCGACAATAGTTGATCTTAGAAATGAGCTTATGGCTCAGGAAAAATCTTCGGATAACGAGAGTGATAAGCTGATAATTCACAGAATTGTAAATTCATTAGAGGAATATACAGACGGAGCATATGATATGTTCGCACATAAATCAAATGTGGATCTTTCAAACAGGTTTGTTGTTTTTGGACTTGCTAATGTAGCGCAGGATTTTTGGGAGCCGGTAATGATCACTGTTATGTCATTTCTCTCAAACAGAATGGAATATAACCGGAAGTTACGCAGAGCAACAAGGCTTGTTATAGATGAGACACAGGTAGTTACAGCAAATGCATCATCGGCTCATATTCTTCATAAAGCGGTGATCACATACAGAAAGTTTGGTGGCATATGTACGATGGCTATGCAGAACCTGACAAGAGCACTGGAGAATCCGGAGCTTAGAGATATGTTTTCCAACTGTGGATATAAGTGCTTTTTTGATCAGGGTGGAGTGGATGCACAACATCTTGCCGAGATACAGGAATTATCGGCCAGAGAATATGAGTTTCTTGCTGAAGAGACACCGGGAAACGGCGTTATGATCTGGGGAAAAAAGGTAATACTTCTTAATGCGCAGATGGACAAGGAAAACCCTTTATACAAAGAATTTTCAACTAACTTCCATGAAGACGGAACAGCCTGGGAAGCAAGTGCAAAAGATGATGCGTCAGGGTTTGAATATGAAGAAGATGATCATGAAAAGCCAGATGATTCTGAGGCTGAACTTAGTATGGAAGAGAGACAGATAATGGATATCTTATCTTCTGTATCAGTAACTGAAAGCGAAATAGGAACATTGTTTGAAATCTCTGAAAGTAAAAGCGCAGTGCTCCTAGATGAGCTTATCAGAAAAAGACTTGTTACAACGAAGTCGGAAAATGGACTTATTTATTATGAGGCTGTGTAGGATATGGCAATTCGAACCTTATCAAAAGGAAAAATAAGATTCTCCGAAGGTAGCGTTAATGAAAAAAAGTCGGTACTTTCCTCAGATGACAGAGCTACGAGCAGAGCAGAAAGGATAGCATTTAGGAAAAAAGCAGAAGCAACATCCGTAGAGTATTATCTGAACCGGCAGGAAAGAAAGTACTGGGAACATATGAGACCTTCCCAAAAACAAAAAGTAATAAAAAGAGCAATAAGACGAAGCGGGGTAAAAGATAAAGATAATAAGTATGTTAGAAAAACGAAAAAGTCATCAAAGCGCCTGAAACAGCAACTGGATGCTAAAACGGCTGCCTTTGATATTACAGCAACTGACGTAACAAAAAGTACATCCGGGCAAAAAAATATTAAAGTAAAAACCGCTTCATCAAGATCAGATGGGGCTAAGAGAGATTGTAGTATGGATTCAGGCAACAGGTATGGTAACGAATCAAAATACAATTATGAAAAGAGGGATGATGGGATATTTAAAACGGATAGTACTGAACATTCCGGCTTTATTCCTACCTCAGGAAGCAGCAGAGCAGCAGAAGAAGGGGGAAAGGAGGCTGTAAGTGTTACTACAGAAACTGCATCAACCGCTGCAGCAACTGCTTCCGGAGGTACTACTGAAGCAGTAAAGGCCGGGATAAAAGTGGCTAAAAAAGCAGCAGAAAATATAAAACAGGCAGTAGCTTCAATGGAACAGACAAGGGATGAGCAGGTCAGAGCGGAAGCAGCATCTAATCCGGCTCACGCAAGCGGAATACTTGGCGCAGTCCAAAATGGTGCTGCAATTTTGGGAGCAGCAATAACTGCCGGATTTATGACGATACTTCAGCCTATACTGCTTATCCTGCTTCCTGTAATAGTAATAGCGGGAATACTTGGAGCAATTCTTTCTCCTATCTCAGCCCTGGAAGATAATGAGCTTTTTCCAAATCAGTTGAATGTGGAAGTGGATGATGAGCAGGTGCAGGCAGTACTTGATATGGCAAATAAACTTCTTGGAACACCCTATAAGATGGGCGGAAATGATCCGGCTACAGGAATAGATTGTTCGGGTTTTACGACTTTATGTTTTAGGGCTGCAGGAGTCAATCTTCCGCGAACGGCACAAGGGCAATATGATGTGTCCAAGCATTTTTTGGATGAGTCGGAAGCAGTTCCGGGAGATCTGGTTTTTTATACAGGGACATATAATGCGGGAAGAACGGTTACTCATGTGGAGATTTATCTGGGAGATGGAAACACGGTAGGTGCAGGAGATCCGGTAAGAGTTACTTCACTTCACAGTCCATACTTTCAGGCTCACTTTTACAGTTTCGGAAGAATACTTGAAAGAAAAGAGAAAGATGAGGATAGCAAAGAAGAGAAGGAAACAATAAGAGATAATTAACAAAAATAAGGAGACGATTATGGGAAATACAGTTATAGAAAAAATCGATTGGGAATACAGCAACTATTTCAATGAAATGCAGTGCACCAGCAAGGCAAATATATTTGGAAAGAGTGGGGAGATTGAAAGAAGAAAAAGGCTGGTCGTTTATATGAAAAAGTATATCGAGGAGAAAGGTGCGCAGGATGATATGAGGCTTCGCGTCATAGATAATATCCTCGAAGAGGTTGACAGATATGCATGTGATCATCCTGAAAATACTATTGAGCGGTCAGCGGATCTGTTTATTGCAGGAGTCCTTCAATGAGGGGCTCCGGTGTCTTTTGTAGGGGTATTAGGGGAGAAAATCCCCTAACAAGATGCATTTTGGAGTAATACAAAATGCGTATCTTGCAAATAATAGTATACAGGTAACAGAAATATGAAGCAGGGATGGGAGCAAGACTGCCAAAGATATCAAAAAAGTCAGTAATATCAAGGGCGGAGCAATGGAGCAGGGAACTTGCTTCAAGGTGGGAGCACGGGTTTATATTGCTGCAGATAAGGGTGCAGGTATGGAGCAAAATATGGAGCAGGAACGGAGCAGGCAAAATATGAGGATATATACAGTTTGCAGCAACCATAAATTTATGGAAGGAATTAATAAATGGAGATGAATAACATACGCATTTACAGAGATGCATATGAGGAACTAATAAAACTGAAGGAAGAAAAATATCCTGAGATGGGAGCAATGAATTTTTATACGGAGATCATAAAAAAGGGGATTGCAGCAGACAGGATAAATAACGACGGGAGCATTGCTGCAAACCAGGATAAGGTAGAAAAAAAGGAAAAAGAAGAAAAGGATTTAAAGCCGGAATGGGTAAAGGGACTTTTACTTGAGGATATTAAAAAATACTGTCATGAGCATAAGGGAGCAAAGGAGGAATACCTGAAGTGGTGGGCAAGGACGCATACACCTGAGCAGGTTGAGAGTATGGATTTAACATTATCTATGAAACGGTGGTGACGATTTATGAAAAAGGGATTAACGGTATACAGGCCCCATGTTATATCTGTGAGGTTTACTGAAGAAGAAAACATTAGACTGCAGCATATCCTTGCTATACAAAATGATAAGGGACATCGAATATCAAGAAGTGAGTATATCAGGGAGAAAACATTTTCCCCCAATACCGGAGCAGAGGTAAAGGCGGCCAGAGATGAGATAAAACGATTCAGAGTAGAGTTCTATTATATGTCAAAAGAACTTAAGCGGGGAGTTGATCAAAAAGAGATCAGAGAGCTTTTAAGTCGTTGTATTAATGTTATTGAAGGCTTGTCGAAAAGGCTGCCTGATATTCAGGAGGGTGACTATGGCAGTGACAGTACTTAAGCATTTGAAGGAATCTAAGAAAGGAATTCGATCAGCGCATCTTAAAAACTCGATCAATTATATATGTAATCCGGCAAAGACAAATGATGGAGAACTGATATATTCCAACTGTGGGACCGATAAAAACGAGATCTATGAGTCGATGATAAAGACTAAGGAATTTTATAACAAGCTTTGGGGAAGACAGGGATATCATTATGTGATATCACTTCCGCCGGGTGAAGGTTCCCCGGAACTTATGTATAAGGTAGCCAAGGAGTTTTGCGAAGAGCTTATACATGATTTTGATTATGTATTTGCTGTTCATACTGATCAAAAGCATTGTCATGCTCATATTGTATTTAACTCGGTAAATAAATTTGATGGATATAAGTACCGGTATAACAATGGTGACTGGAAAAAAATCATCCAGCCTGTTACGGATGCACTTTGTGACAAGTACGGATTATCTACGCTTGAATACGAAGAAGAAAAGCCCCGTATAGGGAAGAACTATGCGGAGCATATGGCTCAAAAGGATGATCGACTTACACATGCAGATCTTATCAGAATGGATATCGATGCAGCAGTTTTGGAAGCAGATGATATAGAAGATTATTTAAAATTACTTCAGAAAAAAGGGTATACATATCGGATCGGCAATTCGGAAAAATACGGAGAATATGTTTCATATCATATGCCCGGAGCAAAGAAATCGAAAAGAGATTATTCTCTTGGAGAGGGATATTCTCTTAAGTCCATCCGAAGCAGGATAGAAAAAATAAACAAACGATTTGAAGAAGATTCCGAAAAGGTGAATATTGATTTTCCTTATGAGAAACTTGACAGTATTACCCACAAATATTTTCCCGGAGATATGATTTCTGTTTATCATATGTCAGGTCTTTCGCGTTATCAGGTTTGTATGGTAAGACGCATCGATCAGGCAGTAAGGCATTACGATTTTGACCTTATCATATCTGAGCAGGCAAGGATCCGGAGGGACTTACTTCATATCGAGAACTTAAGAGATGAGTGTAATTATCTGATAGATAATAATGTTTCAAGTAGGGCAGAACTTGTGAAAAGGCTGCAGGCCGTAGCAACACAGATCAAGGAAGGAAGAGCCTTGCCGGAGGAGGACTGGATTGCAAAAAAGCAGGAATTATATCAAGAAAGACGTCTGGTGCGGCGGCTGTTAAATGAATACGAGGAAACAATAAATACAAGAGATTTATCACCCATAAGGGATTTGAGAAAGGAAATAATAAATGGATATAAAGACAATGTTAAGCGCAACGCAGACGCTCGCACCGTATCTTCGGATATCGAAGGACCGTTGCGAGATCCTGTCAGGTATAACGGATGATGAAAGATTTGGAGCTGTGCTTTACGGACTTGTTATAGGAACTCCGCCAAAGGAAATGGTAGAGGTAATAGGAAAGATCACGGATACGGACCAGCTTTTTGCCGAGTTTCATCAGCGCTTTATTGAAAGAAACAGAGATACTGAATATTTGGTAGGTCAGATTGAAGAAAAGAGAATACAGGTAGATAAAACAATAGCCAGTCATGATGAGCTTATGGGAAAATATCATGAAGAGCTTAAGATCCTTATGGAGCATACCATAAAGGATTCGGAAGAAAAGGTG
>JAILKW010000203.1 GCA_024693455.1 Lachnospiraceae bacterium | reverse complement strand
ACGGGTATAACTCTTGAAGCTGCCAAAAAGCCTATCTTCATACCTGCGATTTCTTCTATCTGCAGCTTACGTGCTCTTTCCCTTGAATCGCCTGCACCTATATAGGGGATCCCCGCAGAATCCAATGTCTCAAATGTGTCGGATAAAGCATCCTTTCCAAAATCCAAAACATGATTATTGGCCAGTCCCGCAATATCAACACCCATCTCCTTTATAACCGAAACATACTTGGGATCCACCCTGAATGTAAACTGCTTATCCGGTGCCTTTGACCCCCTGGTTGAATACGGGAACTCATTATTAATAGCCAAAATATCCGCCTTCTTTAACTTTTTAAGAAGCGCCTTATCAACTACTCCGTTTATTCCGGAAGAATCATAGTTATTAAGAACATAGTCGGAAAGCAACACATCACCCGTGAACATAACTGTAGCATAAGTCGGTTCCTTTGGTTCTTCTTTTTGTGGCTCTGCGTCTGCAGTCTCCGTATCAACCGGCTCCGACGCATCCGGTTCCTCACTCTCCGGTGCTTCAGCACTTTCATCATTTATATTACCGGAGTCCTTTGCACTTTCACTTTCGGCTCTTTCAGACATCTCACCCGCAAACTGCTTAATATCATTTATGGCAAGAGGTATCTTCTCATCCCATCTGAAATATATACCGAGTGACACCAAAGCAGCAATACACAGAAAGATCACAGTATTTCTGATCCTTTTATTTTTCTTTTGTTTTCCCTGATAGTCGATCTGGTTAGAACGGATTTTCACGACTTTTCTTTTCTCTTCCGGAAAGATCATTCCAAATGAATCTCCTATATAAATACTATTTATAAAGTTTCGAATTTCTTGGTACTTTCTGTAAGCTGATTTGTGACAGTACTGTTCTCATCCATTGACTCCTCAAGTCCTTGTATCTGCTCAACGATCTCGGTGGAGTTGTTGGCTGAAAGACTTATAGCATCAGAACTTTCATGAACGGATGCTGAAATGGAATCTACAGAATTTGCCATTTCATCCATGATAACATTAAGATTATCAGCCTTTTGCGTAAATTTATCAAGCATATTGGCAACCGTATGGGCTGTGTTTCCGTATTTTTCACCCGTATCAACAAACGCATCATAGTCCCCGAGTACAGTGTCATTAATAAAGTCCATTACTTCCACTGCATTCTTCGAGAGAGAATTAACCGCCTCTGTAACCTGCTTTGAAATTTCCTGAATATGATTGGCAGTCTCACGGCTGTTGGCTGCCAGCGATGATATCTCTCCGGCAACAACGGCAAAGCCCTTACCTGCCTCTCCGGCTCTTGCTGCCTCTATCGAAGCATTGAGAGCCAAAAGATTTGTCTGCTCAGCTATCTCCAAAATATCATTTGTAAGACCGGCTATCTTGCTTACCTGTTCACTGTCCTTAACCGATACCTCAAGAACCTTTGAAAGTTCTTCCATGTGAGCACCGGTATCATTTTTCTTGGAAAGTGCTTCCTGCTTGATGTCTTCAGCTTCTTTTCGGATCCTTTCAGCTTCGTTGCTTCCTTCATGAGCCTCTTCTCTGATATCATCCGCAGCAGTTTTAACTTCAGCAAGCTGCCCGGTCATATCCTCGGCAACATTTGCTACTGTATCCATGCTTGCAGCAATCTCTTCAAGTGCAGCCGATGTATTTGAAATATTGTCAGATGCTATCTGTATCTTCTGTGTCATAGCTTCAGAAGAATTTGTAAGCACTACCGAGCCATCCTTAACATCTCTGATAACAGACTGAAGCGTCTCTATAAAATGATTTATACCGCTGACAACAACCGAAAGTTCCGTAGAAGTCTTAGTATTTACTCTTGCCGTAAGATCCCCTTTTCCCTCATTAATGCCCTTAATGATTCCGTTAACATCCTTAACGATCGATGAAATCTTATTGGATACCCTTACCTTCTGAAGAATGAAGCTAAGTGCTATAAGAAACATAAATGCGATCATTCCTATGCCTGACCTTATTATCGCCTGATTTCTGGACTGATCAAGATAATCGCTCATGCTGTCAACAAGATCCTGGATCTTTCCTTCGATAGTATCAAACTGTGTTTGGATTTCGGCATAACTTGCGGCGTAATCATTTTCGATATAATCGGTTGTCGCTTTTGCTCCCGACGTACTTGCCTTTCCTATTACGTTATTTATAGCACCGTAATAGGTTTTAAGAGCCTTATCCAAAACCTCCACCTGTTCCTTGCCATCCGGAAGCTGGGAAACAAGAATACTCGTATTCAAAAAATCCAATGCTTCCTTTATATCAGCTTGTTTTGCCGTAATATCATCTCTGTAAAGACTGACATTTGAACCCTTGACCATCATAAGTATGGTAGCTATAGTTCGTGTATCTCCGTCAATAGCTATAACAGACTCTTTTATTATAGCTTCTTTTTTCAATACCTCTGAGACATTTGTCGTTGCACTGACAGCAGTTTTTTCCATATTAGATATACTGTTGATCGTAAAAAGCATTACGATCAAAAATGCAAGCAGCATTGCAGTATTTATCGCAGTATTTTGAAATGTTATTGTTTGTAAGATGCCCCCTTTTTTTTGTCTTTTTTGGGTTTTGATCTTCCTTTTCATATTACTCCCCTTTCTAAGATCTGCTCTTGTGTGCCGGATCCGTGTTTGCTTTGCAAACAAAATTCCTACATGAACCCCTATGCATCCTAATAGCGCATGTATCTTCAAAGCGGATTCGTCCCCACCCAAGACATAAAATAATCATACGAAAATATTGTATCAAATAGCATAAAATACTTCAAGGATAAACTAATATCGAAACAGCGAAAAATGCCCGTTTTTCTTGACTTTACAGTTTCTTAATGCTATTGTAGGTTGCTATAAAGGAGGAGAAAATCATGGAAAGAACCAAGAATATGATCTTTACATCCTTATTTGGAGCATTGATCTTTTGTGCTACTTATTTTATCAAAATACAAACACCCGCTTTTGGATATATACATCCCGGAGACGGACTTGTACTTTTGTCCGGGGCTCTGCTCGGACCGTTATACGGAGGCTTTGCGGCCGGAATGGGTTCTATGCTTTCAGATCTTTTGGGAGGGTATGTAACCTATGCTCCCGCCACATTTGTTATAAAAGCCCTGTGTGCCGTAATTTTTTATTGTTTGATCTACGTATTTCCAAAAAGATTAAACAACCACCTGTCAATGCTGCTTTCAGGCATAGTTGCCGAACTGTTTATGTGTCTTTCATACTTTGCCTATGATGTTTTTTTATTGAGCAACACCTCGGGAGGAAGTCTTTCAGCGGCTATGGCGGCCTCAGTATCCGATATCCCGTTTAATTTGATACAAGGGGTTTTTGGAGTTATCATCGTGTCCATTCTTTATCCACTTTGCCACAGGATCCTACTGACAAACGGAGAAAACAGATGTTAAAATATGTACTATTTGATATGGACGGAACCATATTGGATACAGAAAAAATATATCATAAGGTCGAAATGGAAGCAGCCGGCGAACTCGGCTTTGACTTTTTCACCCATGACGATGCATATGATATGCGATCTCTCTACTCGGCCGGCGCAAACGAGCTTATGGAAGAACGTTACGGCGGCAGATTTGATTACTTTGCATATCACGATCTTACAAATATTAAATTTGATGTATATATTAACGAGCATGGAATACCTCTTAAACCCGGTATTTTTGAGATTCTGGAATATCTTAAAGAAAAAAATATTCCCACTTCGATCGTGACTGCCACACGTATGGACAGAGCACAAAAAAACTTATCCGAAACAGGACTTGAAGGCCATTTTAACGACCTCATCTCCGCCCATGAGGTGACACTCGGAAAACCTCATCCCGATCCTTATCTTTTTGCCTGTGAAAAATTAGGCATCAAACCGGAAGAAGCATTATGCGTAGAGGACTCTCCAAACGGGGTCCGTTCGGGCGCTGCGGCAGGATGCATCACAGTGATGATCCCTGACCTTACGGAACCCACTGAAGACATAATTCCTCTTTGTCACGCAGTTGTTCCGTCACTTATTTCATTAAAAGATGTGATCGACGACTTAATGTAGTATAAAAAATCTTTTTCCGGAATCCGTCTCGGTTACGATCATTTCACAAAACAAAAAAGCAGGTAACACGCCTCTATTTCGAGTTTGCGTAGTTACCTGCTTTTATTATTCATATTACTTTTTCTTGATCTTAAGGATCTTGGCTTTTACCTGCACATCACTTAACATACGATAGGTATTTTTATACTGTGTACTTCTGCCCTGTTCAAGCAGATATCTTATATCCTGTAAAAGCTTCTCGTCATCAAAAAGTTTAACAATAGTCGGATTAAACTGTGTTCCGAATCCGCTTCTTAATTCCGCTAAAAATTCATCAAAAGTTTTTCCCCTGCTGTAACTTCTACCGACAGTATCTGTAGCAGCATCCAAACAGTCGGCTACAGTTATAATATCTACTATGATCTGCTCTCTGACTCCGATCCTCTCATAATCATAAGGGTATCCCCTGCTTTCGTCAAACCATCTGTGATGTCCTCTTGCACCTACTGCATACCGCTTTGACAGTGAACTGTGTGAAAGCAGCCATGCACCAATATTGGGATGGATCTTTATAACATCAAATTCAAAATCGAACAATCTTCGGCCGTAAGTAAATATAGTATCAAGAAGCATCAGTTTACCGAAATCATGACAAAGTCCGCAATGATATGCATAATCTATGATGTCATTTCTTTGTTCTTTAACATCATCCCTATGCCTTACTCCCATCATTCCGATAAAGCATTCCGGATGATGCCTGAGCAAATGAGTAGTGATGCATCTGGAAAAATTACCTACCATAACGGAATGTATATAGGTAGGCGGATGCATAGCAGCCATGCAGCTTATGCACATTTCTTCAAACGTTATACCTCCGGGCAATTCAATAAAATTAAGAAGCACCTGGGAGATATATTCCAAAACATATCCTACGGTAGTGTCATTACCTGTACGGAAAGCATAGTTTATAATATCCTGATAAAACATCAACAGGATTGCTTTTTGTTCCTCGGTAATCTCATTTTCATCGAGAGTCCGTATGTACTCAAGAGGAGTCAAAACATTGCTGTAAATACCGGATATATTATAATTGGAAACATCTCTTTCATAGTAAATATCGAGCAGTTTTCCCTGATACTCATCCACCCTCAAACGATTTGAAAGATATCTGTTTCTGTAAAATGAAAGCTCAACCTGATTTTTACCGCTGCATTTACCGTAATACTTTTTATCACTGTTCCACAGATCATAGAACAACTCCGAATAGTCTGCGACAAGTTCAAGCTGTTCCTCGGTAAATCCCCTTATATTGTAATTTTCCGTAACATTACAAAGATATTCAAGGGTTCTGAAATAATGGTACTTCCAATCGTATTTAGGTGCATTTTCCTTATAAAACGCATCTTCGCAAAGCGATAATGATCTTAATAAGACATTAATATTTCTGGCGTTGATCTCCGAAGTGGAGGTCATCCCCTCATAGAGCGCACAGATATACCTTGAGTTTGTCAAAACTATATCCTTTGACTTATCGGAAAGCTTTACAAACTCCGTCTTATTCAAATATCCAAGCAGCTTTGTACCTGCGGAAAAGCCCTTTTTCCTGTAATTTTCCGTCATATCGGAAACAGCCTCGAGCCTTCTCGTAAGATTCATCATGGTGTAATTGGACGTCACTTCGTAGTCAAGCACCCTTATGGTATAGTCTATATCATTTTTCTCGCTTGCATCCTTAAACAGTCTGTCCGTTATCATTGACATGACGGAAATATCCAGATATTCAACAGTTACCGGATCTATCAAAAGTGAGGCAAACTCCTCGAGTCTTTCTATCTCATCATCCGTAAGCGGCCCAAGCCGGTTTAAGATCGGAAACAGATTTTCATCGAGATAATCTCTGTTTTCCGAGGCAATTTCACCGATCTTTCGGAAATTATCCCTGAGCACATTGGCATACTCATCGGAATCACTTATCTTATTGATCTGAGGAGAAGACAATGACCTTATCTTGGCTATCCTCTTTGCGTATTGCTTGTATCCCTCTTTTAACATAAAAACCCCTTATTGTTAAAAAGCAAGTTTTTCGGCAAAATAAGCCGGAAGATCTGAAATCTTAACACGCTCCTGTTCCATGGAATCCCTTTCTCTTACCGTAACCATGTTATCTTCTTCGGACTCAAAATCATAGGTTACGCAATAAGGTGTTCCTATCTCATCCTGTCTGCGATATCTCTTTCCGATATTTCCCCTGTCGTCAAATTCACAATTATATTCTTTTGAAAGCTCTGCAAATACCTTCTCAGCACCCTCATTCAATTTTTTTGAAAGAGGAAGTACTCCGATCTTTACAGGTGCGAGCGCCGGATGGAAATGAAGTACCGTTCTGATATCAGGCTTTTCTTCAGTTCCGATATTCTCCTCGTCATATGCTGCACAAAGGAAGGCAAGAACCACACGATCTGCACCGAGTGAAGGTTCGATAACATAAGGAAGATACTTTTCATTCTTTGAATCATCAAAATAAGTAAGATCCTGTTTACTGACTTCCTGATGACGTCCGAGATCGTAATCCGTTCGATCTGCAATACCCCAAAGTTCACCCCATCCAAAGGGGAATAAAAACTCGATATCGGTGGTTCCTTTTGAATAGAACGCAAGCTCAGCAGGATCATGGTCACGAAGTCTCATTTCAGACTCTTTTATTCCTAAAGAGATAAGCCAGTCACGGCAAAAAGCTCTCCAATACTCAAACCACTCCATATCTGTTCCCGGTTCGCAGAAGAACTCAAGCTCCATCTGCTCAAACTCTCTTGTACGGAACGTAAAGTTTCCGGGTGTTATCTCATTTCGGAAAGACTTTCCGATCTGTGCTATACCAAAAGGTATTTTCTTTCTGCTTGTACGGGCAACATTTTTAAAATTAACAAAGATACCCTGTGCTGTCTCCGGGCGAAGATAAACCGTATTCTTAGCATCTTCGGTTACACCCTGGAAAGTTTTAAACATCAGATTAAACTGACGGATCTCCGTCCAATCATGACCTCCGCAGGAGGGGCAGGCAATGTTGTTTTCCTTAACATAAGCCTCCATTTCCTCTTTGGTAAACGCATCAATAGGCTTATCCAACGTCTTACCCTCTTTTTCGGCAAAACCTTCGATAACCTGATCAGCACGAAATCTCTCATGACATTGTTTACAATCCATAAGCGGATCGGAAAACCCTCCGAGATGTCCCGATGCAACCCAAACCTGGGGATTCATAAGTATGGCACAATCCACACCTACGTTATAAGGATTCTCCTGTACAAACTTTTTCCACCATGCTTTTTTTACGTTATTCTTAAGTTCAACTCCAAGATTACCGTAATCCCATGTATTTGCAAGTCCGCCGTATATGTCCGATCCCGGATATACAAAACCTCTTGCCTTTGCCAGTGCTACAATCTTGTCCATTGTCTTTTCCATTTCAATTCTCCTTAATAAAAAATTATGATCCCGTCATGTGATACATGGTACGATATCCAAGTCTCCTTTAATACCCGTGTCTTATCCTGATCCGAATTAGCAGACAGATCCCTATACGGATCCATATATTTTGGAATTACTTACCGCGATATACTATCACTGTGGAGACAGCTGTCTCTTCCTCTTCGTTAACCGATGTGATCCTTACCGTATCTTCACTTATAAGTTCAACTCCGAGTGAGCTTACCGCCACTATCTCGCCCGGTATTTTAACTGCCGTATTTTCCCTGATTATAAGAAGGTTATTTCCTTCCATATCCGCTGAAGTAGCATCTTCATTCGTTATCTTACCCTTGGATACTTTCTTAACACCGTTTGTAACATCATACTCCGCGGTAACAGCACCTTTAAAATCTCCGTGATAAATAAAATAACCAGTAAAATCGGAATACTCCTGCAAAGAAGAATAAGATGTCCTTACGTAAACCTTTTCATCTCCCCAGGAAAAACGCTCCAGCTTTATTTTACCACCTGACTTTGAATTATAGTATTTTATCTGTTCCTTTATATACTTGTTTAACTCGTCCTTTTTTAAATCGCTGTCTTTGATGTCTTCAACTTCCTCAAAAACCACTTTTCCGTTTTCGGAAAGTGTAAGAAGATTCTCATCCGAACGTTTTTCAAAAACACCGATCAATGAAACGACCGCAAATGCTATGAGTACTATTATCAGACAAAATGCGGCCATAAGCAACCTTTTTACCCGTTTTCTTTGTATTCTCTTCTTTTTCAACCTTCTCAGACGCATCTCCTCAGAACGCATCCTTGCCCGTTCTTCATCCATTGTTTCCGGATTTTGGTGATAATTCTGATCTGTCATATTTCCTCCATTTTAGCATAGGTTAAAAATTCTTCGGATTTATACTTGTGAGTGAAATATCTGTTCCTCCATCTTTTAAGAAAAGATATCAGTTCATCTTCGACCTCTTTTTTTAAATTAAATGAGTACAGCTTTTTAAATGGAGCTGTAATTATATACTGCATTGCAAAATGTGCACTTTGGGATATCTTCTCCGATTCCGTACTTAGCGAGCCGCAATCCGCACACAGACTGCCTCCACCGGACATGGAAAAAAAAGTCAGTTCATCCTCTCTACCACATGACACGCATGAAAACACATTTGGATACTCTCCGTTTACGGCCCAGCTTCTAAGTTCATATACCCACCTTATAAGCTGCGGTGAAAGCTGCTTTTTTGAAAGAGCATGTAAGGTAACATACAAAAGATTTAACCGATCGGTCTCATCCGCTCCCTCCAATGCGAAATACTCGGCTACCTCAAGAAAGTAACTTCCATACCATAATGCATCTATATCATCGGTAATCTCACTGAAATGACCCCGTATATCCGCTGATTTGATCCCGGCAGAATCTCTTCCTCTGTAAATTGAAAAAACTCCGTAGGTAAAAGGCATGGTGGCTGCTATAAGCGGACTGTTCATCCTCCTGGCTCCTCTGGCAAAAGCGGATATCTTTCCCTCTTCCTTTGTCAGAAGAACTACCCTTTTATCGGTTTCGCCAATAGGAGAAGACGATATTACCATTCCGTTTACGATAAGCTCTCCAACCAAATCCTACACCTGCTTTTCGTCATATCCGTAATTCTTTATAAGTACATCACTGTTGCGCCAGTCTTTTTTTACCTTTACCCAAAGCTTTAGATTAACTCCGGCATCAAGCATATGCTCTATTTCATATCTGGCGTTTGCTCCGATTTTCTTAAGCATCGAGCCACCTTTTCCGATTATGATCCCCTTATGAGAATCTCTTTCACAGATGATCGTGGCTTCTATATCAAAAAACGGTATTACTTTTCCATCCCCTGTTTTTTTACCGCCCTTACGTTCCTTCATGGATTCAATGGTTACGGCTATTCCGTGAGGAACTTCCTGGGAAAGAGCATGAAGAGATTTTTCTCTTATGATCTCCGCACATATTGCCCTCTCCGGTTGATCTGTTATCGTATCCTCATCATAAAACATGGGTCCGTAGGGAAGATAATTATATAAAACATCAACAAGTTCGGTACAGCCCACTCCGCTTTTTGCCGAAATGGGAACTATCTCATCTATTCCTTCCAGGGATCTGTAGGTATCGATCACCGGAAGTATTTCTTCTTTTTTTATGCTGTCGATCTTATTTATAGCTATTATTACCGGAACATTGGCACTCTTTACGATTTCGGATATTCTTCTGTCTCCTTCGCCTATCCGGCTTTCCGGTTCAACGATCCAAAGTATCAGATCCACTCCGGTCACGGAACTTTTTGTAACCTCTTCCATATAAGAACCGAGCTTATTTTTTGCCTTCTGAAGTCCGGGGGTATCCAGAAAGATTATCTGTCCCCTGTCTTCGGTATAAATACCTCTTATCCTGCTTCTGGTAGTCTGGGGTTTATTGCTTGTAATAGCAATCTTTTGCCCAATAAGCTTGTTCATCAAGGTGCTTTTTCCAACATTCGGTCTTCCGATTATAGTTACAAATCCTGTCCTTTTTTCCATAAGATCACCTTATCTGTAAGATCTCATCAAACAGATCTTTTTCTTTTTCTATTGCTTCCTGTCCACCTACAACGGTGAAATACCCCTGCTCCATCGCAGACCTTATAAGCGGAGCCAGGGCTCTTACATCCTCAACATCCGCGTTTATTACCTCTTCTCTTTCTCTTTGAATAGTTTCGTAACCTACTCCCGTAAGATAAGAATGGAAGGATCTTGTTGCATCCATCTGAGGTGTTAACGGTGTATCAAGCGAAGATATGGTTCCGATAACATACTTGGTCATATCCCGATCGCCGGCATTGAAGTTTTCAAGATAATCCGCAACCTTTTCAAAGACTTCCTTTGTCTCCGAAAGCTTGGGATCTCTGTATGAAGTAAAAGCGACCAAACCGCTGCGGTTAAAATGACTGTGACAGCCGTATGCTCCTCCCTTAACTCTTACATTATTCCAAAGATAGTCATAACTGAGTATAACCCTGAGAATATTAAACACTCCCTTATACTCATATCCTCCTTTTGCGAAAGAGCCGGCTCTGCATACATAATTAACTTTTGATGCACTGTAGAGCCCCTGATTTACGGGAATCGGTTTGGCATATACCGGAACGGCCTCACTGCCGCCCTTATACAACACATCTTTTATCAGAGGAAGCTTTTCTTTTACCAGTTCAAGTGCTCTCTCATTACCTGCCGTACTTACTGTAAGTCTTTCAACAACAAAAGCCTTTTTCATAAGAGACTTTGATTTTTGGATAAAATCATCAATTCGTTCATCAAAGTTTTCGCAGATATCACAGAGCATCTCATAATATCCGTATCCGCTTATTGCATCCTTAATGACGCTTGCCGGTGCAAAAGATGCACTTGCACGTGTAAGAGCAATTGTGTTTCCGGCAGTCATTATTCTGTGGTTCAAATGAGATTTTTCCTCAAACACGATCTCTTTGATCCTTTTTTTATTGTCAAGCCTGGGGAAAAGTAAAAACTCTTTAAAAAGCGTAAGTGCCTTGGTTGCATTTTCGTAAGTGTATTTTGTGGAAGCGGAAACATAGAGCATATATTTACCGTCAGGCTTCGTTACTACGGAAAGATCCGCTATCATTCCTCCGGTATAAAGATTGATCTCATTTGAAAAATCCGTATATGTATAATTTTCCGTATCCACAAGTCCCAATAGACGAAGCGCTAGTGAGAATATTCCTGCCTCTTCACATGACAGGTCAGTCATATCAAAAACAGCTTCCACATAATTTATGCCGTTTGTCTCTATATTATGATGAACAACATTTACTCCGTCTACCTCGTAGGGTGTAAAATGAATAGGACGCGCTTCCTTCGTAAGATCCTCTCTCTTTAAAAGAGGTATGCTGCGAAGCTCCTCCTCCGAAGAAGGTTCATCCTGATACTCCTTAAGCTTCTTAGTGTCCGATATCAGACTTTCTATCTCGTCCTTACTTAACGAAGCTTTATATTCACTAAGTTTTTTGCGAAGCTTTTCATCGTCCGTCTTTGACAATCCCTCCTCCGGAACAACCGTAACAAGGGAACTGTGAGTATTTGATATGAAAAATCTTTCTATAAGATCCTCAAAATATCCTGTTCCGATTTTGGACTTAAGATCACTGAGTACTTCCAGCGGCTGTAAATATAAAAACGGTTGTTTTTCATCGTAGAGCCAGGAATCAAGCATATTAAGTCCGTAGATCAGTCCTTTGGGGAAACTTCCGAAGTCAGCTTCCCTGAACTTAAACTCGGTACCGTTTATAGCAGCAAGAAGTGTTTTCTCATCCACTCCGTTCCTTGCCTGCTCCTTAAATACCTCATTTACTATCTCTGTAAATTCATCCCTTTTATCTAAATCAGTGCCTTTTACAGTTATTGAAAAATATGGCTGCATTACACCGCTGTCATATCCTCCGGAGATATCCTCACCTATTCCGGCATCATAAAGTGCTTTTTTAAGAGG
>JAILKW010000169.1 GCA_024693455.1 Lachnospiraceae bacterium | reverse complement strand
CTGTTTCGGACATGATGCATACCTTTAAGGAAACAATTTATAAAAGAGAAGAGGTAGTAACCGATTATATAGATGGCAAGGATGAGATAAAAAAGCGTTTTGTTGGAACAGAACGTTATACTATGATTAATTTCCCGGGGGATGAGACAGATGAAAAGGTAATAGCCCTTGTGTCTTTGTATGAAACTCTCATGAATAATTTAGACAGAGATAAACTTGACTCTGAAACCATTCGCAATATGATAAACACATACACAAATCTTGATCTTGGGGCCGAATCATTTATGACAATTTATTTAAGGGATGATACTTCATTAAGGCTTCTTTTGGGGTATCCTGAATTTGCCAAGACCATACTTATTAACTGTGTAGCAAGTGCTCTTTATTTTGCTTATGATGATCGTGCTTATAATGATAGTGAAGCTAAAGATCAGGATCCAAAAGAGTATTTTCTGAAGAAAAAAGGTGATGAGGTATCGCTTGAGGTTATGGCGGGGCTTAAGGGAATGATGAACTTAAGTGAGACGCTTTTTACAGCTATGAATTCAAGGATCCGTCGTGATGAGATCGAAAAGTACAAAAAGGATGAAGATGAGCTTAACGATGAGGCCGGGCTGTTATGGATGGATGTGATGGATGAAGATGAAGAGATTAACCATAACGGCAATGAAAATAATAAATCCAAAAAGAAAAACAAGCCTCTAAAAAAGGGTATAAGCAAGGATTTAGATATTGATTATTCAAAAAATATCACTGCCGAAGATTTAGATATTAAATCAACAAAAAATGCAGATGCTATAGATAAAGAGCTGCAAAGCCGTATCATGCATGAAAGTAATGAAGAATATCGTAAAAAGTTAAAAGAAAGACAGGTGTGGGTTAAAAAGGTCATTAAAGAGGGTTACGCCATAGATGATCCTATGCAGAATCTTAAATCCAAAGACTGGGTTCTTACACCGTATGCGGATGCGCTTGTTAAGCATATGACAAAAAATCATGAAATAATGATCGAATCTGATGAAGCAAGCCAGAATGCACAGCTTAGGATACTGGAAAGATATAACAGAAATATTTTAACCAACAAAGCTATACTGTCACGTGCAGTAGAAGCAAAAGATACATATCTTTTTTTGAATCACTTTAAAAAGATCGGCGAAGAAAGTATAAACAAGGATTATTTCGAACGTCTGATCAAAGAAAAACTGGATAATGACGATATAAAGGCTGTCACAGATGGAGTTGTTTCAAAGATCAACCATGATCCCGACTATGAGATCGTTAAAAAGAGACAAAACGATCTTAGAAATGAGGTAAATAAATCAGCTCCATTCTTTGAAAAAAATTCAGATCTTAAGGAATTCTGGGGCAATCCTGCCGTAGAAAAACTTTTGCTGACCAAAAATGACGAAGAGTTTAAGAAGCTTCTTTCAGATGTAACTGTTCAGTATAAGAGTAATATCGAAGCGTTAAAGGTTGTAATAAGTGACAACGTTTCCGAATATAGCAGGGAAGATCTTTTCAAAGAGATAGTCCTTAAGATGAAGAGCAATCTATTCATTTCTTCAACCAACGTTATCATCGGATATACGGATTATATCTGTTCCAATCTGATGGCTAATTTCCCAAAGATCGGAGAGAAAGAAAAGAAGTGGAATGATCTTTTTGGTGAACTTGGGGTTTCGTCCGTTTATAAGAAGGCTTGCTCCGTTTATATAAAAAAGAAAGATATCTTTAATTTAAACGGAACCAAGGCATCTGATTTTAAGGAAATTCCGGAAATAATAAATAACAGAAATATTACCTTTGAGAGCAAGGTTGCAGATCTTATGCTCACCAACACACAGTGGAAGAAACTGGAAGGGAATCTTTTTGCAGTCATAATGGAGGATGACTGGGAAGAGCAGATTGATAAATATATAAGTGAATATCAGGCTGAAACCACAAAGGACTTAAAATTAAACAGGGTTGAAAGGCTTGAAGGGAAAAAAGGTGAAAAGCTGGATCTTCGTGTAAGCAAAAACGAAGAGATGGTAAAGGCTGATATTATAGAAAAGATCCTTAAAAATCCTCTTTTTGGAGATGTTTTTGCAGAAAGCACCACCCAAACCATGTTCTTTACAGCTTTAAACAGAGCTCTTTTAAAAGGAAGTGTTCAGGAAATTATCGGTTGTCCCAAGGAGGTAAGATCAATTGAGCAGTTTACCACCCTTTCAGCGGTGGATTACGCAGGTGTACTTGATAATCTGACAGGAATAATGGCCGGTACAGAAACGAAAGAAGACACTTCTCTTATGATGGACTGGTCAAATATCGCATGCATGAACAAATCAAGTGTTCAAAGGCATATTTTAGAGGACATACTTACAGGTAAAGTTACAAAGCAAAACTTAAACGAAAAGGTAAATGCCGAACTTAAAAAGAGAGCAAATGAAAAAAAGCTTAACCGAATGAGGTTTGACATACTTCTTTCCAAGACCACTGAAGAAAAGAGTGAGCTGGAATATAATTACTTTGATGTCAAAGGAAAAGATTCGACATTTGGTGTTAAATTTAAGCCGACCGGAAGGATCAAAAGGAATAAAACAGCTAATGCTATTTGGAATCAGATCGACAAAATGGGAGATGTGGAAGGAATTAAACCGGCGGTATTTTTCCGGGATCTTATTTCCTGTTCGCTCAGCCGTCTGAATGATAAATTTACGGTTTATAAAGACGGGAAACTTAAGAACGGAAAAAATCATGCGATAGTAAAAACTGAAAAGTATGAATCATTCCTTAAAAAAATGGTTAGTTCTCTTTCAGAGATCAGTAAGGCAAATGATTATGATTCTTTGGGAAATGAATTTAAGACCAATAAGGTTATAGATATTTCTCAGATAGATTCCAAAGAAAAGATCAAATGTTTATCCGAGATAATGAAAGTCATAAGTTCGACTCTTAAAACTGAAAATGAGTACAGGCATACTGACGGAGAGTCTGAATATAAACTTTTGGATATTATGCCCGAGCTTCTTCTCGGAGGATATGGCAATGAAGTGCTCAGCTATGATGGTATAGGTGCAAATACTTTGCTTACCTATGATGATAATGATTATCTTATCAAGATCATGCAAAACGCAGCCACGGTAATGACTAACAATCTTCAGCTTAATACATATTTGTATGCAGAAAGCAATAAGATCAGTCCCGAAGAAAAGGAAAGGATCAGAAATAAATTAAAACCCGTAATAGGCGGAATGGTGTTTGATATACATAAAAACCTGGAAAAATTTGGAATTTCTTCGATGGGTGAAGTTGTTTCTGCCATTGAATCTTATTATGTTACGACTGACGATTATCATAAGGGTTATTCTCAAAAAGTTGAAGATTTCGCAAAGGTTTTCGATGAAAGACGAAACATGCTCCGTGCTTACAAGGGCGGTAAGTTTAACATTATCGAAAAAGAACTTATGAGAAATAAGGACTTTTGGGAAAACTTCATGAAAATGACCAATGAAGATTATGAGAAATACCTGGATGAGTTGGATCAAAAATGCGGTAAAGTTCTTGATGTTCTTATGGATAATGAGCATAGAAAAATGTACGGCATCAACAGATTTTATATAATGAACAACAGTGAGAAAATTTTGAACGGAGAACTTCAAGGGCTGAATGAGATGGAGGCTCACGCCGAAATAGGAAAGTTCTACACAAAATTTAACAGTTATAAGATCGAAGGACGCGACAATATTGATGATCATATAAATTCCGTATATAAACTTCAGAGAGTGGCAAAAGGAATAAAGAATGAAGGAGTATTTTTCTGGAAAGATTTTGAGATAAAAAATGACACCGGAAAAACAATATATGACCTTTTGAATGCCAATCCCGAAAATTATTATATCCTGTTTTCAAGGGGCGATCTGGAAGCTGCCATTAAAAAATACTTAAAGAACTATGGAACAAATATGGAGTATCTTGAAGCAGAAAGCGAGAAGATCCCGAAACTCAAACAGATTTTGTTTTTTAAAAAAGAACTGCTTGATAATAAAAAAGCAGTAAAAGACGAAACAAAAAACAGTTTGAAAGAGACTATAAAGTCCTGGTACAACGGTGTGGAACTTACCGACAAACAGTTGGAGAATCTGTTTAACGGATATGCATCGGAAGCAGCTTTGTTCTCACAGTTTATTTATAACAAAGCAGCAATGAATAATAATGAGAAATTCAAAAATGAATTTGATTCTTATCTTGAAGAATTTTTCAATCTGGTAGGTAATATAGATACACCGACATTCGATAAGAAGGTACTTGATAAGAAAGAGCAAACCTGCAGAGATATCTTTTTCAAAAAGAACAGAGGAGAGTATAAGAAAAACGAGTATTTTAAAGACTTCAATGAATTTGGCGTAAAGCTTGATCAGAGCGGTTCGGTTATTCTTTGTGCTTTAAATACCAGAAAGACCTTTGAACAAAATGACTATAATGAAGCTATTGAAAAGGTTAAGGAGTTCCTTGCTGATACAGATGTTTCAGATAATATAATAGATCTTTTGGGAGAACGTTACTTAGATCTTCTTCAGAACACACCGGATGAAAAACTCAGGGAAACAATAATAAGAGATGATGCGTATTTTTTAAAAACAGTTGATATGGTGTTTAGGGATAATCAGAAAGAGATATCCTTACATCCGCTGACGTTTAAAGACAGAAATGATTTCATCGTTTATTATTACAGCCATAAGATCAATGTAGATATGACTTATGACAAGTTTAGCCTTGACGAAAAATCCATTATAGACAGTGCTAAATCCTTTATAGATTCAAAAACAGATTATCAAAGACAGATGTACGAGTATCAGCCGTCAAGTTCATTGCTTAAGGACGAGTTTGATAATTTTGTAAGTGATATGACAGCAGCCCTTTATCTTATGCCAAAGGCAAAAAGAGACGAGATAAAAGATGCGAAGATCAAGTATTTCAGGGCTATGGATCAGCTTTATATCAATATAAACGCTGTGATAGATGACTTGTTGAAAAATGAGGAATTTAAGAAAAACTTTAATCAAAGTCAAAGATCAAAACTTGCGCACGGACTTTATTCATACTATACAGAAGATATGATCGCGATCCTTGCCGAAGGCAGAGAAGTTAAAAAAGATGATTTTGAATCTTTAAAACGCGATATTAAGTATAATTTGCTTGAAAATGAGGATAAAGATAAATGCGAGATGTTCAGGAACTATATTATCGATTCGAAATCGGTAATGGGTGCTGTTTCAAGTAAGGATCTAAGTGAGGATGAGAAGGATCAGGTTGTCGGAAGAGATACCTTCCATAAACTGCTTGTTAATTCATCGATAGAAGAAATACCTTTTTACTATAATCGGTTGAATTTTGATGAGCAAAAGCTTCTTGCAATGTTTTTGTCCGAACCCGGACAAGTTTATGCAGGTGATATCTTTAAGAGCAACAGTGTTATGTTTAATCCAAATGAGGGTGAGCTGACACAAAATCACAAAGAAAATCTGGCTGAATATATTAAGGGAGGCGAATTTAATCCGACTATCGATTACAGATCGGCCGTTAAACACATCAGTAAGATCGATAAAAAGACAAAACTGTACCGTATCAGTCTTACGGCTTTTGAAAAGGCGTATGAGTCTGTACAGGTATGCAGCAAGCTGCGTGCACAAAGTATACCCAAGGAATGGGACAGATTATCCGACGGTGCGGGTTCTGTAAAAGAAGTTGTAAGGATGTTGGGTGCCAACAAAGAGATTCACAAGAAAAAAGCGCCCATAAAGAAGCTCTTATCCTATACAACATTAACAACCGCTTTTGAAAAAGAAGAATTTGCCGGAAGGATCGAGCTTATGGAAAGCTCTGCAAAGGCTTCTGATGTAGGTACCTTCAGAAACAATCTCAATGCGCTTGTTGATATAGATAATGTAAGAGAAGGCTTTAAAGAAAAATTTGTTAAGGGAAATAATCTTATCGACAGATTTAACGGATTAAGCGATAACGATTTTTATCTTCTCGTTGATCTTCTCCAGGACAGAACGGTACTTGATTATACAACAGCGGGAGCGGATTCAGGTAAAACCAAGAGTTTTGTTAATGAAAGAAAAAGGATTGAACTTCTTGAAAAGTTTAATAACCCGGAAGATATTTCAAAGACTTTGGCAGGTCCGCCTGCACCTGAAAAGTACAAAAAGGCAATGGAAACACTTTTCAGTTATCAGCTTAAGGATCATGTAGATACCAGAGGAAGGCTTCTTTCGGAAAAAGATTTCGTTAATGCCGGAAGACTTGAAGCGGTTGACTGGGATCTGTTGTACCGTGCTCTTGAGATGCTTGATGAGATCAAACGCAATAATAACAGGATAGCTGCATGCAGACAGGCAGTTAACTTTATTGCGGATGAAAAGAACGCGCCCAATCAATATGCAAAGAAGGAATATGAAGAGAACTATAAAGCTAAGTTCGAGGACAAGGCTATGGCTTCGGGAGACTTTGAAGGCTTTATAAAACGTCATGCAAAAAATGACGGAGATGAGGCTATGGCACTTATGATGGGCTATAATTCATTAAGTGAGACCGAGAAAAAACTCTTTGTAAGGGCTCTTGAGCACAGAGATGTTCTTGATGTTTCAAGAAACAATCTGTATATGTCCTATTTCGGAAGTGCGGACAGAGATTTCGTAAATCCCAAGGAAAGGGACGATCTCATAAACGAGTACATTGAAACTACGGATATAGCAGGTAAAAACACAGGCCTTAAAATGTCCGAAAAGCAGTATAACAACGCTGTATTATCACTTCTTACAACCCAGGTTGACGACAGCAGGGATTTTGAGGCTGCCTCCAAAGCAAAAGAAAACTTCGCCGGACAAAAATTCATAGAAAAGATTGAGCTAAAGACCAACAGAAAGACAGCTGTTGACTGGAAACTTTTTGAAAGAGCTTTGCAGCTTGTAAAGAGGACATCCGCGGAGAAGAAGACCATAGATCAGAATGAAGAACTTTACCGCTCACAGGGTAATCTTTTGATCAACGGAAGATTTAAGTTTGAGAATAATTATCTTAGAAAAAATCTTCACAGTTCGGGAAACAGATACAACAGATATGCGGGTAAACGTCTTGTTCATAACATAAAATCAACGATTCCGATGGGTGAGTTTATTAAAAACACTGTTGTTGATTATGTTGTTTCAGACTCGACAAGAAACAATCTGCTTAAAGATAATACCGTTAAACCGCTGGAGTCAAGAGGCTATGCGGATACGGTTGAGACAGCCGGTGTCTACGGTAATATGGCCGTTCATTTTGCAAATATGGGTAACAATTATCTCATCAAAGATGCGAATGTTGATTTTAATACCGGAAATGTTGCAATGATAGGTATAGAGATCGCATCCAGTGTTATGAAGGGTGCAAAGATGATCACCGAATCGGTTAAGGGAAAGAAACAGCTTGACTCAACAGCAAAATCCGCCGAAAAGTATAGGGAGGATGATAAGGACAGGCAGAAGGAAGCAGAGGAAAAACAAACAGAAGCAGAAAAAGAGCTTGTCAATCAGGCTTTGGAAGACAACAACTTCCTTCTTAAGGTGTCACAGGATTCTGCAAAGTCAGCACTCACCGGTGATATCATTGCAGCCGCAGAGCTCACAATACAGGCTGCCACGGCAGAATCAATAATCTGGTCAAAGGCAGGTGCTGTTGTTGGAGGTGCTGCACTGCTTCCCTGGGTTGCGCATACAATGATCAACGAAGTCTTTACCATGATCAACTTCATTCGTCAGCTTCGTCACGATAAGAAGCTGCTTGAGAAGTACTATAATGTGGATAGTCCGTTCTCAAAAGACGTTATGAAGATAAGAGAAAATGCAAAGAATATGCTTTCTGACAATGAACTTTCAAAAGAGCAGTACGATAAGTTCAACAAGATGTCAAATGTTGAAATGGCACGCAAGACAAATGGATTTGAAGGCTTTGATGAGCAGGTTTCATTTGTGATCTTAAACATGGTTCAGGGCATACTTTATTCCGCTTCAAATTTCAATCCAAATCTTGAAAACAGATGCAGAGCGGTAGGCGTTCTTACGGCTCTTGGAATGAAAAAATATATCGGAAGACAGGACACAGAGGCGGCACTTGATGTTTATCACAGATTATGCGGAGATAAATATGAAGTAATGTAAGGATAAGGCCCCAAAAGCACAAAGACAAAGGACAGGAACTGTTATCGGTTCCTGTCCTTTTTTGACAAAACAAAGTTTGCCGGAAATTATAAAACGTTTTATAGTTTGATCATTGCTCACAAACGGAGTTTAAGGTTTTAAAGAAAGTGGGGTATGAAATATCCACACAGGAAGGATCATCGAAGGTTACTTCATCCCCGGTAAGAAGGGAAGCAACAGCCATTGACATTGCAATACGGTGATCCTTATAAGTATGGATTCGGACACCGCTTAGAGGCTGTCCCCCGTTTATTATCATTCCGTCTTCTGTAGGCGTAATATCAGCACCCAGGGCGGAAAGATTTTCACATACAGAAGCTATTCGGTCGGATTCTTTTACACGAAGTTCCGATGCGTCTTTTATAGTGGTTGTTCCGGATGCGGCGGCCGCCATTACGGCAATAACCGGTATTTCATCTATAAGGGTTGGGATCATAGCACCGGATATTTCACAACCGTGCAGGTCGGAACTTTTTATAAGAAGATCACATACTTCTTCGCCGGAGCAGATCCGCTTGTTTTCGTAATGTATATTTCCGCCCATCAGTTTTACCACTTCAAGGATTCCGGCCCGGGTCGGATTGATATTAACATTTTTTATGTACAGTTCTGCGTTTTTATGGATAAGTGCAGCGGCTATAAAGTAAGCGGCTGAGGAGATGTCTCCGGGAACTTCCACATCGGTGGCCAAAAGTAAAGGAGAGGGCTCTATCGTAACGGATAGTCCGTCTCTTTTTATCGTGGCTCCGAAGGCTGCTGCCATTCTTTCCGTATGATCACGGGAAAGAGCGGGTTCTGTTACGGTGGTGGGAGAGTCTGCGTACATTCCGGCAAAAAGCACGGCGGATTTAACCTGTGCCGAGGCCACCGGAGATGTATAGTTAATTCCATGCAAACTTTTTCCTGTTATATCACTTCCTTCTATGAGAAGGGGAGCGCAGCCGTTATCTTTTTCACTCCTTATTGAAGCACCCATCAAAGAAAGAGGGTCGATGACTCTTTTCATGGGTCTTTTTTCAATAGATTCATCACCCGTAACCCGGCAGGAAAAACGCTGTCCGCAGAGTATTCCGGACATTATCCTTGTGGTCGTACCGGAGTTTCCCGTATATAAGGTTTCCGTGGGGGCGCTCAGTCCTCTTAAGCCATGACCTTTTATATTAACGTTGCTTTCGTTTTGCTCTATGGATATACCCATCTTTTTCATACAGCTGATGGTTGAACGGCAGTCTGCGCTGTCTAAAAAACCTTTAACGCTTGTTATGCCCTTTGACAGGGACCCGAGAAGAATGCATCTGTGAGAAATGGATTTGTCTCCGGGAACCGAGATCGTGCCTCTTAAAGAAGGAACATTGTTAAAACTGTATCTCATTATCATTTCCTCCTGTGTATCGTATAATGATGTTTTTCAAGTAAAGTTACGGCATTTTCCATGGAGTCCATATCATATAGTTCAACAAGGAGTACTCCCTCCTGATATTCCCGGTTGTGTATGATACCGATATTCTTAATACTTATACCGTTGGAAGCAAGAATGGTTGCTACAGCAGCAATCTGTCCTGCTTCGTCGAAAAGGTCGCAGTAGAAGATATAGGTCGGAAGGATACCTCCCTTTTTCCTGACTGAGAGTGAATCGCGGTAGTCTTTGGCTGAAGTAAAAAGAGAGTTTACTTTTGCCATATCTTTGGCTTCTATCGAGGATTTAAAATCATCGAGGCTTTTTTTGTAAAGATCTATAAGCCTAAGGACCTGATCCCTATTGGCATTCATTATATGTTCCCACATTTCCGGGGAAGAAGAGGATATTCTTGTTATATCACGAAAGCCACCTGCGGCTATTGTTTTAAGCAGACAATCATCTGTTTCATTGTCTGAAACAAGATTAACAAGCGCTGCGGAAACCACATGAGGAAGATGGGAGATCGCGCCCGTTGCAAAATCATGGGTTTCGGGAGAAAGAGTAAGAGTTACGCATCCTAAAGTTTTTATCAACGCCTCAAGCTCCGGCATTTTTGATGCGGCTTCTTTATTTTCGGCGGTAAGAATGTAATACGCATTTTCCAAAAGATGTACGGAGGAGTTCTCATAGCCTGTTTTTTCGGAACCTGTCATGGGATGTCCGCCGACGAACTTATCCGAAAGACCGAGTTCATCCGCAGCTTTGTGAATATCGCCTTTTACGCTGCCTACATCAGTTAGTATGGTATCGGACTTAATGAACGAAGAAAGCTCTTTCATGTAGGTAATGTTTATGCCTACAGGTCCGCAGAGAAATATAAGATCTGAGTCTGCAAGCTCTTTCATATCGAGAAGGCTCTCATTTATTATTACGCCGTCTTGATATGCAGCTTTTATTGTGTCTGCATGTCTTGCATGTGCCTTGATCTTAATGTTTGGATAATTATCATGAATGGCCTTTGCGATAGAGCCGCCGATCAGTCCCAATCCGAAAAAAGTTATTGTATTGAATCTCATATGGTTATTTACCTCTGAATAAGAATTGCCTAAGATACATCCTTTTTGTGCGTCATCATTATATCAGAGGTGGGGTGTCATTTCATCATAGGGAGTAAAAAATTGGTGTTTTTATATTATTTTTTGTTGTAGAAGACACTTATATTTGGTAAAATTGTTTGATATAAGGGTCTCGGATTTGTAATTCGGGATACAGGGAATACCGAAAGGGGGATTTTTTTAATGAAGGTTTACACAACAGAGAAGATACGTAACATTGCGCTTATTGGTCATGGTGGAAGCGGTAAGACACAACTTGTTGAGTCTATGGCTTTTCTTTCCGGGATCACAAAGAGAGTCGGAAAGCCTGAGGATGGAAATACTATCAGTGATTTTGAATCACAGGAGAAGAAGCGTGTTATGTCCATTCGTACATCCATGATCCCCATTGAGTGGGAAGATGCCAAGATAAACGTACTTGATACTCCCGGTTCGATAGATTTTATCGGTGAGGCTGAAGAAGCTTTATCAGCAGCAGACGCGGCTATTATAGTTGTTTCCGGTAAAAATGGAGTTGAGAGCGGCACAAAGAGGGCATGGGAGCTTTGTGAAAAGTATCATTTGCCCAGGATGTTTTATGTAAGCCAGATGGATATAGATGATGCCAGCTATCGTGAGGTAGTGGAAGCATTGCAGGAACTTTACGGTAAGAAGATAGCACCTTTCCATCTTCCTATCCGCGCCGAAGGTAAGTTTACCGGATATGTTAATGTTATCCAGCAAAGAGCCAAAGCCTGGAAGGATGACGGAACGGTTGAGCCCTGTGATGTTCCTGACTATTCCAAAGAATATTTGGATCAATACAGAGAGGCTCTCATGGAGTCTATAGCTGAGACAAGTGAGGAGTTTATGGACAGATACTTCGGCGGAGAGTCATTCTCCGATGACGAGATCCGTCAGACTCTTCGTGTCAACATAAAAGAAGGCGGAGTTGTACCGGTACTTATGGGCTCCAGTACACTTTCCCGCGGAGTATTTACTCTTCTTGTTGATATCGTAAAATATTTCCCTTCACCTCTTGACAGAGAGTGCACGGGAATCAACGCAACTACCAATGAAGTTTTCGAAGCAGGCTATGATTTTTCAAAGCCAAAGAGCGCCTATGTATTTAAGACACTTGTTGATCCTTTTGTCGGTAAATATTCACTCATAAAGGTTAATTCAGGTGTTATAAAGACAGATGACACCTTATACAATCACCACAAGAGTGTTGAGGAACGTATAGGTAAGCTTTATGTACTTTGCGGCTCAAAGGCTGTTGAAGTTCCCGAACTTCATGCAGGAGATATAGGCGCGCTTTCAAAGCTTTCGAAGACAGCCACGACGGATTCGTTGTCAACAAAGGCCAATCCCATCCTTTATATCAGGGCAGGAATACCGGTTCCTTACACATATCTTCGTTATCAGGTTCCCAAGAAAGAAGATGTGGATAAATGTGCAGGCGCTCTTTCAAAGATGATGCAGGAAGATCTTACACTGAAGACTGTTAACGATGCGGAGAATCATCAGACACTTATCTATGGTGTATCCGAGCAGCACATTGACATAATAAAAGATCAGCTTCTTGAAAAATATAAAGTTGATATCACACTTTCCAAGCCAAAGGTAGCATACAAAGAGACTATCCTCGGAAAGAGTGATGTTGAATACAAATATAAAAAGCAGTCGGGAGGACACGGACAGTACGGACATGTTAAGATGACATTTGAGCCTCTCGGAGATAACGAAAAGGCCTACGAATTCACGGAGAGTGTTGTCGGCGGAGCTGTTCCCAAGAATTACTTCCCGGCAGTTGAAAAGGGTATAGCCGAAAGTGTTCTTGCAGGACCTTTGGCAGCATATCCCGTAGTCGGTGTTAAGGCAAATCTTTACGATGGATCATATCATGCGGTTGACTCTTCGGAGCAGGCATTTAAGAAGGCTACAAGCATGTGCTTTAAGAAGGGCGTTATGGAAGCAAAGCCCATACTTCTTGAGCCTATAGCTCTTCTTACCGTTACTGTTCCCGATTCTAAGACAGGTGATGTTATGGGAGATCTTAATAAGAGGCGTGCGAGAGTTAACGGTATGAATGCCATTGGCGGTGAGAAGTCAGAGGTTGTTGCCGAGATACCTTATGCAGAGCTTTACGGCTATGGTACCACGCTCAGGTCACTCACGGGAGGAGAGGGAGATTTCTCCTATGAGTTCTGTCGGTATCAGCAGGCTCCTTCCGATGTTCAGGAAGCTGAAGTTGAGCGAAGAGCTGAAAAGGTTAAGGCAGGAGAAGAAGATTCATAATATATGTATAGCTTTAGTGATTATTATTCTAAAGAAAATGCAGGAAAAGGATACGAGAGCATGCAGGAGCATCTTTGCGATTGCATGCTGCTCGTTGATATGGTCCTGGAGTATTATTTAGACAAGCGCACCAAAGAAGATGAGGGGCTTGTCTTTTCGCGTGCAGCGAAACTTGAGGCTCAAAATGTGGAAGAGTATTTTTTTACAGAGCCTTCCATGCGATATTTAAGAACAGATTTTTCCGATGCAAAAAAGAATACACGTCTTGCACTGGAATATATTCATGAAAGAGAAAATAACACATCCTGTTATCTTCCGCTTAAGGAAATAAGGGGTGTTTTTGACATGTCGGAAGTTATGTTTTTGATCTTTCTTGTTTCATTGTCCGTTCACGTGGCAGAAAGATATGCCCCGGTATACGGATATATCGGAAGGGATTCAAGACTGCTGTTTCCTACCATAGGAGTGGGACTTACTCTTGCCGAAGTCATGTTTGATGATGTACCTACGGCAGATGAGATCCGTTCATCGGTATTTATCAGGACGTTTTTTTATCCGATGCGGGATGAAAGTGCTGCGCTAATGCCTCTTTCTCTCCATAAAATGGCTATTTCTTATGTTTTTAACAAAGAAATGGTTCCTGACGGACTTTTGTTTCGTATATATAAAGAGAAAATCAATGCGCCTGTGTTTTTTGATGACACATTCGACAAGCTCTATGATGTGATCACCGATGAAGATGATGAACTTCCTTTCTTTATGAAAAGCAAGGATAAGAAGAATATAAAAGACTCCGGCTGTATATATATAGAAAGTGAAGATAAGGCGGATGTTTTTCATTTGCTTTATAAACTATCCGAAAAGAAGAACCAAAAATTCTATATTATCGAAGTTGAAAGGCTTTCAAGAAGGCTGAAGGGCACATATTCGAAAGAGGATGCGCTTACATGCATGCAGGAAGCAGGTATTTTCCTTATGACGAATCCCGGTATTTTAGTTGTTGATTTTGTCAGACCTGAGGGTGAAAAAACACCTGAATATGTACATCGAATGTCAGTTTTTACCTTCCTGTTGTCATATCTTAAAGAGATACTTCCAAATGATGTGATCTACATCTGCGGTGAAAAGAAGATGCCTATGCTTACATTCAGGCAGGAAACCATGTTTTCACCTTTCACTCTTGAAAAACCGGATGTTTCTATAAGGATAGCCATTTGGAATCATTACATAAATGAACTTTCCTTAAAGGTATCTGAGGATATTAATATAGATGACATTTCCGACTGTTATGAGCTTAGCTTCGGACAGATATTATCGATGATAGATATGGCGGTTGAGCTTATGAAGGTTGAAAAGGCCGATAAGCTAACCCGGGATATGCTTTTGTCCTTGTTGTTCAGGCAAAACGCAGAGAATTTCGGAAGTATGGCAAGTCGCATTGCGGCAAAATATACATGGGACGATCTGGAGATAGATCCGTCACAAAGAAAAATACTGGGTATTGCCTGTGATCGTTACAGACACAGGAACAGACTGGATCGGGAGATGGGAATAGGACGCAGTAATGCTTACGGAAACGGTGTCTCTGTCCTGCTTTACGGACCACCCGGTACAGGAAAGACAATGGCAGCCCAGGTCATTGCAAACGAAACGGGCATAGAACTTTTCAGGGTTGATACCGCAAGGATTTTTTCAAAATACGTGGGTGAGACCGAAAAGAATCTGGCTCAGATTTTTAATGAAGCATCAAAGACAAATGTTATTTTGTTTTTTGATGAGGCAGATGCTCTGTTTTCAAAGAGAACCGAGGTTTCGGATTCTCATGACAAGTATTCAAATGCAGAGACATCCTATCTGCTTCAAAAGATAGAAGAATACAATGGAATAACGATCCTTGCCACTAACCTTTTCAGAAATTTTGATAATGCGTTCATTAGGAGACTTACTTATGTTGTTCGAATGGATAATCCTAATGTTGACACAAGAGAAAGGCTTTGGCAGAATGTTTTGCCCGAATCCGTAAAGATGGAAAAAGGTATAGATTTTGCCTTTTTGGCTGAAAGATTTGAACTTTCGGGAAGCAATATTAAATCAATAATGCTTTCGGCTGCATATATGGCAGGAGCAAGAGATTCCGTTCTTAGTGCGGCGGATATAGTTTTGGCAATGAAATACGAATTTGATAAGCTCGGAAAGATAATCGATCCCAGTGAGTTTGGAAAATACGCAATGTATCTTCACAGATAAGAAACGCTTATAAGGAGATAAGTATGGCTGATCAGATAAATGATATTCAAAATAATGAACACCTGGAAATCAATGAAAACGAAAATAATAATAATAATGAAGGCCGGGTAAATAATAATGATCAGGTAAATAACGGTCGCAGGGATGATCAGGATAATGCGGAGCCAAATGCTAATAATAATGGTCGCGCCAATCAGCCTGGCAATCCGCCCAACGCCAATCAGCCTGGCAATCAGCCCGGCGACAATCAAAATAACCAAAACGATGCAAATGCCAATCGGCCTCCGGTGGATCCCAATAATATTGCGCTCAATGCCAACAATGTACCGGCTGGTCATAAGAATCCCGATGAGCAAAATGCCACAGATCCGGATTATGTGCCCATAAATTATGAGAATTTAATCGGTGCAGGTCGTATGAGAGCCAAAAAAATAGACAGAAGGAAAGGGTTAAAAAGAGACAAACTAAGTTATGAGGTTGACCAGCTTGAAGATGAAAATGAAGATGAAAATGTAAATCTTATTTTCCGGAAATACGCAAATGCATTTGAGCAGAGTCATCATGAATACATAATTAATTTTAAAGAAAATGTCCTTCGTATACACAGGGAGGAAAAACAAAATAACGGTATAAAGACAACGCTTATCAATCTTTATAAAAACGCCAAGTACAAGATACTTGACGACATAGTTGATGCAATAAACGTAGTAAAGCAAAAGAACGGACTTTGGCTTGATGATTCAAGTTATATGGAAATAGGTAAATATGTCAGTGCATATAAGACACTGGTAGATCATTGTGATGCCTATGCCCAGGAAAAAGCCGGTTGGAGCGTTGAGTGGAAAACCTTTGATCATATGGTCAGTGTACTTAAACGCCGCGTTCTCGAAGAACAAAATTATGTTACGGAATGCATAGCTTTATACCAGGGCATTCTTCCTCTTAAGGCCAAAAGCGAAGATTTTTTCGATCCTGAGAAAATTAAAGAATTTGATAAATTTTTCTTAGATAAAGTTGGGGAAGAAGTAAATAAAAAACCTGTAATATCCCCCGAAAAAAGAGCAGAGATCCAGTACGAAAAAGGACTTACTTTTATGAAGGAAACTTTTGGATCAAGCAGAGGTATTCTTTCTGAGGATGATTATAAGGGAACCGAAGAGGCAAAAGCCACTTTTAAGGCTCTTGGTATGAATAATCTTAGCTTTGCCAAGGTTAATACCAGCAGAGTTATTTCAAATGTAAAAAATAAGGGCAGGAACAATGTAAACGACAGGACTAATACTGCCTCCAAAGATATCGGTATAATAGAAGGAAGTATCATCAAAGGAGCAAATGGTTTGCCTACAAGAGAAGCGGTTGTTTCTTACGATACTTTGTCCGGTGAAAACTATCGCATTGATCCCAGAAAGGAAGAGAGTTTTCCCGATAACGGATTTAATCTGAATTTTGGTATGGCTCTTGCATACATTTTCCTTGCAACCGGTAAAATTAATATATTGACCGAAAAAGACTTTCTATATACGGTAGGTGCCAATAAGGTCATTCAAGCAATGAATCCTCTTAAGATGCCCAAAATGACGGCAGTTACCGATGAAGAGAAAAGTAAATGGGTTGATGAGCTTAAAAAAATACCTTCCAATAATAAAACTATTATTGCCAACGCACTGGATAAATTAAGTGACGGGGTAAAGGATAAAGACGCAGCATTGACGGAAGCCTTGGGAAATAACAGCGAAGGGTTCAAGTCAAGACTTACATTTATGAAGGACTTCATTAATGAAGATATTGAACTTGGGAAGGAAGTCGACGAAGATATAGAGGAACAAGAAAAGGAGTATCTAAAGGTCCATACCGACGAAAAAGACAGAAAGAAGCTGTCTGAAGAAGAAACCGGGAATTATCAGCGCATCAATTCTCTTTTTGAGAACGGAGTGTTTGGTAATATGCTCCATAAACTTGATATTCTATCCTCGAAGAAAAAAAGACAAAAGGCAGGGGATAGGGAAGAATATGTTGAAAAACAGATAGCTTTTCAAAAGAACATTAAGGATCTCGTAAATTATGACAGACTTTTGGAGATAAAAAAGAGAAAAGGTTTAGAGATAGAATACAATGACGATATTCAGGATAAAAGTATCGCCTTCGGAATACTCCTTCAGGCTCTGTTTGAACCGTCTGTAAGCTATACTTATAAGCCTTCTGATATGTTATACGGATATAGTATAGCAGACAAAAAGATCAAGGTAGATAGGGCTATTTTAAACAGGGTTCCATCTCTTGAAAAGCTTCCGGCTGAAGGAGGAGATGAGGCTGCAAAGAATCAGATGCGCAGCCAGATGGATAATATCTACAAGACAATAGAAGGCAAATATGCCGATGTTATAAGGAAGGATATTCTTCCTGTATTCAGGGAGACCCAGGGATTCCCTGAAGAGGTTTCAAAGAGACTTGATATCCTTATAAAATACGAAGAGGACATAAAGGCCGATGCAATAAACGCCCTCGAGTCCAACTGGGATGAGAGAAAGAAAAATGCAATCGCCGAGGAGCAGAACAAAAACGATCTTACCACTGTCACCGAATATCTGGACGATGCAGAGGCAATTGGAAAACCTCTTTTTGTAAGGACTTTACTTTCAGAGATACCGGGCTTTGAGAATGTATTTACAAAGACATCAAAGAGGGTGATCACTCTTAAGAACAATTACAGACAGCTGACGGATAAGGATGGAGAGGCCGAGAAAGAGGTTTCAAAAGACTTTAATGCCTGTATTTATGAAGGTGTTAAGGAGGATCAACTAAAAAAATACGAGGAAAATATTCTTTATGTTCCGAGCATAGGGAAAAAGCTTAAAAAGCTAAAATATACCGGTAAAATGATAAATCTTATTTTTGCAGGTAAAGATGAAGAAATAGACCCGGCAAAGGACGTATATTATTCAGCCGTAAAGACTGTGCAGGAAGGCAAAACAGAGGTTAAGGTAAACGATGCTACCTTGCGAATTGAGCCTGAGATAAAAGCATACGATGAGACCTTTGAAGACACTCTTTCCGAAAAGATAAGCACCATGCTTAGCGAAAACGCTTTGGCAGCTCCTTTTGTTACTGCTTTTAGTAATCTTGCAGGCGGAGAGCGTGTAGGAGAGGATGTTAAAAAGAGAATAATCCTGTTTAATACTAAGTATTCGCAAAGATCTACAGATCAGGATGTTGAAAAACAGATTAATGATATCAAGAACGCCGGAAACAAGCTGGTTGTAATTGATGATGCTCTTAAAAATCAATTTGATCTCGTAAATGATCTTTTCAAAGAAACCGATCTTGTAAATGCACTTTTAACCTATAAGACCATTTCCAGTGAGAAGCAGATAGACGGTACCGATAAAAAGGCTTCAACGGCTAAGAATGTTTTCTACTACAATCCGGCACAAACGCCTCAGTTCATTCGTGATATAGCTGAAAATAAGGCGGAAAATGTTGATGAGAGATCTATGAACCTTCTGTTTTCAACCTATTTAAAAGCGAACTTGGCAACATTGCTTGTTTCCGGTAAGATTTTGGAATTTAATCCGGAAAACTATATCGGAGTTTACGAAAACAAAGATAATGAGGAAGAAAAGGTAATTACCGGACTTAAATATTCCGGTCAGATTCCCAATTTTTCAGATAAGCTGCCCGATGCGGATTTCAACCAAACCTGCAATGATTTTATCGAATTAACGGGTCAGGAGGGAATAGATAAAAAGAGCATAATCGATGTTTTGAAAAAAGTTATAGAAGAAAACAAAAAGCCTACGGTTAAAGCAAGAGCCGAAATCGTATTAAGCGTACTTATTGATAAGACTTTGGAGAATGAGCTTGATAAAGCAGAACACGAAAAGGTGTCGCAGGAAAATGCCGGTATTGCCTTTGGTGATATTTCAGAAAAGATAAATGATATTGCTCCATATCTTAATGCTGATTTCCCTGTAATAGCAGCTGCAATACCCGAGATGAAGGAAATTACCGTAAGAGCTTCTTTTGAAGAAAAGAGGAAAAGACGCACCAGAGTTCATTTGGCAAACAACATGATCCATGGGAATGAATATCTTCAGGGTGAGTATGAGGATGTTAACTACGATGAGGAAATGTTTAACAAGATGAAGGCGCTTCTTACAGCCATCAATTTCATTGTAGGAGGAGATGCGGATACGGAAGTATCATTTGACGATTTCTTCTATGAATACAAAGAAAACGAGGGGAACAAGGCTGAAATTACAAAAATTTTCTTCAGAAAGCTTCCCGATGTTAAGGCGGATCCGGTTCCCGCAGATGGGATACAAAGGGTTGCAAATAAAGAGGAAATTAAAACTTATTTTCCGGAACTGAGGGGATGTTTTGAAGGTAATAACAACCTAAGCGATGCTCAAAAAGCCAGATACAGCGGACTTCTTAATGCCTTAAATCTAAGAACACTCGCAAAAGATGAATACGAAAAAGAATACGATGATAAGGTAGCACAGATGCGGCAAAAACGTTATGAAAACGCAAAACCCATAGAGACGGATAAGGATAACTCATACCTTGACAGACTGAAAAAGAAGAGACATTTCAAGGATATTGTACCGGATATTGTTACCGTAAAACTTGCACAAAATGATAAAAGGTCAATGTTTAATACGCAGTACTATGAACATGATTTGTACGCAAGATTTAAGGACTTGATGGACGATGGCGTTGCCGGCTTTGAAATGGAAGAAACTGAAGATATTAAAACCAGCAAGAAAAAGGCCGGTATCCTCACATGGGCCATTAATTACCTTCGGAGTGGTGTGGGAGATACAGATAATTTTGAAGAATATGCTCTTCCCAATCTGCTTTATGAAATAGAGATAAAGATCGAGAACAATGATAATATATATAGATTGAAAGGTGTTTATCTTAAATCACTTAAGCCTGTAGAACTTACGGAAGATATTACGAGAGAGGAACTTGTGAAAAGGCTTAATCATATTAAGGAAAAAATCAACGGAGAGAATGTGAGGAGATATTTCGAAATCATAGTAGATCTGGTTACCAGCAACAATCCGAAGTATAGCGGAAAATTTGAAGATGCAATGGATATAGTAATGCAATAAGTGTAAAAGAGTCAAAATCTATAACAGGTTTTTTCGGAGGTTTGGATATGAGTGAATTTTATGACGAGGACAGAGAGGGAAAGATAGATCTTCGTGAGGGGATAAAAGATGATAACGAAGAGGATATCGATGAAAAAAAACATACCGGAAGAACCAGGGAGGATGCCGAAAAAGAGCAGTCAGCCGATTCCGGGGAAGAGTATGCTGAAATGATACCCTCTGATCCTCACGATTATATTACCGATTTCGAAGTCATACTTAAAAAAAGCAAGGATTCAAGTCTTGAAGATGTAGAACCGGTCATAGCTGCTCTTTACTCACTTCGAACCTTGATGACTACCGGTCTTAAAAGAGGCGATACGGAAGGAAATGAATCCATTGTTGATGAGGTTTCAAAAGCATATTCATTAGTGGATCAGGCTTGCGGTAAATATATCGATGGACGTAATCCATGGTTTCCCTCAGGTAAAAAAAGGCTTCAGGTTGTAAAGGGGCTTAGGGATGAGTGTATTGAAGAAACAGCAAAGATGAAATCTGCGGTAAATATGTTCAGTGATACACTTCCCGAAGGAGCGACAATAGGTGATATATTTGAATACAGATTCAGAGAGTGGGAAGTTGCAGCTCAATTGAAAAACGAAAACGGAGAAAATAATTCTGCAGATAATACCAACAGCCCAAGCCAGTCAAACTCCATTGAAAACCGTATAGAAGGTGAGGATCAGCTCTTTATGCAGCAGGTTACTCAAAATATGGATGATCTCATGGGAGGAAGCATTCAGCGAAAATACAGTAATGTAGAAGAAGTTAAAGGGACTCTTGATACGGAGTACAGGCAGCATAATTATTCGGGACAGACTACAGCTCAGGTTAATCCCGAAATAGAAGCATTTAGCTATGAGGAACTTCTTCAAAAGAATGTTAACCCCGAGACTTCAAAATGGACAAACGGCTCCTTTGAAGAACCTTTGGTTTTCTACAGCATATATAATTATCTTACTACAGGTAAATTTAAAGAATATGGGGTCAGGGATTTTAGTTATACGGCTTTTGAGCAGGACAACAAGGTATCAGATATTAACGGTGCATATCTTACAAATACACCGGTACTTGATCCCAAAGGACTTAATACCAAAGATGCAAAAATGTGCGCGGCATTTTTAAAACAAGACTCAAAGAGTTCCGATGTGGCAAAAAAGATCATTAATAATTTTACCGAGGCAAAAGAACAGATGAAGGATGCGGCAAAAGAAAGGGGCATTTTAAACGAAGACTTTATGCAAAGAAGACTCGAGGTTCTTAAAGAGGCCTTTGAGACTTCTGATAAAGAGTTTAAAGATGATGCAATCTGACCCAAGACGGTTTTTGTATAGTAGAATTTAAGAATTTTAAATCATCCAAAGAGATGAAAACATACGGAAATATGCACCTTTATGTGAGTTGCAATCAGGAACGGATGGTTGTATTTAGATTAAACTAAGAGAATGGTGGGATTTTATGGATACCGGATTACAAAAATACAAGAAAAAAAATGATCTGTTTTTCACGACTGAAGCAGAGCATAATATTGAGCTTAATACTGAAGTACCGCAAGACCAAATTAATGAACAAATTAAGTTATATCAGGATGAAGAGGTACATAATCTTGAACTTGAGGCAAAGGACCAGTTTGAAAAAATATGGGAAGCTTCCGAAAGTGAAGTTGGCTATGCTAAAATTCTTTCCACCGCGAAGAGGTATGATCTTGACAGGGCTTATGAAGGCGGAGAGGCTGAACAGCTTGAAAAGGAAAAGATCAAAGCCGAACTTGAGAAGATGGAAAAATTCAGTACTACGCGTACCGGAAAAAGCCGTAAAAAACATGTGGGTAAGGCACATAAAAGTTATAAAAAGGCGGCTAAATCCATACAAAAACTTACTCAAAAAAGAGGATCGGGACATCTTATGGATGCCATTGAACCGGCAGAGTCTCTTATAATACAAATGACTGAAGGTGAACGTGAACTCGTAAAGGCTGAGGGATTAAAAAATAAAACCGAGGAGTATAATCTTGCACGACTTTCATTAAAGCGCAATATGATGCTTCGTGATCTTTATAATTTCAATCTTGCCAAAGAGGGTATTTCACAAAAGGATAAGGATAAACTTACCACAAAGCTGGATATAATAAACCAGGAGATCGAAAAGAATAAAGAAGTATATTTACCGGTAGTTGTTGAGAATGCGATCACATGGAAGGATGCTGATGTATTTAACGGTGCTCTTATCATGAATAAGAAGCAGTTTGATAATTTTGCATCCAAAGTCATAGGCAGGGTTCCTCAGGATATTAAAGAACTTGGGAAAGATCTTCAGGCACTGGCAAAAAACAAAAAGCTCGTGTCCGATAAAAATGTCGATAATGATGCGTTTAGCAGTAATATTCTTAACATTTTGACCAGTAAGTGTTCAAGTCTTAAAATTAAGTATAAGAAGAATTTGAATGTAATTAAGGTTTTGGATGTCCTTTACACTCAGATAAATCGACAGGTGGATATTACCAAATACAAAGAAGTGGAAGATGCCGTAGTAGAGAAAAACGTTGTGGATGAGGTTGATCAGGAGATAGATGAAGACGCATTCTCTGACTATAAGGTAATGGAGCCCGCTGAATATGTTGATCAAATGTCAAAAAATAAATACAATTCAAATTTCTTTGACGAAGATTTAAACGGTATTTACGGTACTTTTTGGCAGCAAACTGACGATTACGGATTGGAAAAAGCTCCTTTTCCTAAATTTTTAAAAACCGGATATATACTAACGCCAAACGGCTCTCTATCTTTATGCATACGTTCTAACTCATCAGTAGTGACCGAAGATAACTCCTGCTCAAGATTCAATATTCTGGTAACAACTGATCCTCTGTACGCATCCAAACCTTCTTTTTGATTTCTTATGTACTTGTTGATACGAGAGCCGTTTGGCGTTAGT
>JAILKW010000153.1 GCA_024693455.1 Lachnospiraceae bacterium | reverse complement strand
GTCCGGGATTTTTGACATTATGAAAAATCCGTAAATCTACATGCATACACAGCAAAAGCCGTAAATCATACATATTTACACAGCAAAAGCCGGGAAATAATTTATGACATCTTCCATAGCAAAAGCCGTAAATCATACATATTTACACAGCAAAAGACGGGGATAATCTATAGCGAGCTCGTTCGATAGAGCGAGCGGTGATTGATCCCCGGCTTTTGCGGTTCAAGCATGCGATCCCCGGCTTTTGCGGTTTAAGCATAATATGAAATAATCGATCCCCGGCTTTTGCGGTCCAAGCATGCGATCCCCGGCTTTTGTGGCTTAAGCATACAACATCCCGGCTTTTGCGGCTTGAGCATATAATCCCCGGCTTGAAGCACGCGTCAAAGTGTTTTTTTGTCGATGAAGTTAGACCGAAACTTCGAATACACAATTTTCTGATCGGTATATAAGCCATAATATCCGGATATGATGTAGCTTATGGCACAGGTTAAAAGAGCATAGGGGGCTGCATCAAATCCAAAGATCTCACAGTATATCAATAATGAGGTGATGGGGCAGTTGGTTACACCGCAAAATACACCGGCTATACCGAGAGAGGCGCATAATGTCGGGTCATATCCGATAAGGTTTCCGAAGAAGGATCCGAGTGAAGCGCCAATGAAAAAGGAAGGTATGATCTCGCCTCCTTTATAACCGGCTATAATCGATAAAGCGGTAAATAATATTTTTATCAGAAATCCAACAGATCGTTCATTTCCGTCTATACAGGATACTATATATTCGTTTCCTGCCCCGTTAAAAGTTTGACCACCATCAATTAAGGATAGTATCAGCACTATAGATCCGAGTAAAAATGCTTTTAAGTATTCATTTTTGATAAGTTGACTCAGCTTGTTTTCTCCATTATGTAGTACTGCACAAAAAAGTATGCTTATTAGTCCGCAGCATATAGCTAGTGCCAATACGATGGCCATACCGGGGATGGAAACAGATTCCGGAAAACTTAATCTGTGTTTTAGAGCTCCGATCCCCATTAATGAAGCTGTATATCTTGCAATATAGGATGCTATGACACATGGCAGGAGAGCAGAATAATGCATTATACCTACGCTTACAACTTCGATTGAGAATATTGATGCAGCTATCGGGGTTCCGAGCAGAGCGGAAAAAGCAGCACTCATTCCGGTCATAATAAGTGTTTTTTTGTCTGTATCGTTGAGTCTTAATCCTTTGCCGATAAAACCGCCGATCGAGCCACCCAATTGAAGAGCAGCTCCTTCACGTCCTACCGAAGCACCTGCCATATGAGAAATTACGGTGGATATAAATATCAATGGTGCCATTCTAAGAGGAATATCTTTATCTTTCTGAATGGCGAGCAGAACGAGATTGGTACCTCCGGATGCTGATTTTCCTATATATTTATATATAAATAGTATAAGCATTGCGACAAAAGGTAAAAGAAATAATAATTTGGGATAAGTTTGTCTCAGCTCTGTTACAAAGGCAATGCTTTTACTAAATAAAGCACCTGTAACACCCAAAATAATACCTATGAAGACAGCTATTACTATCCATTTTACCGTATCTTTCAATCTGTACATATTATGTTTTGCAGTGTGTCTGAGTTTTACATTGTTCATTTTTATTCTCCAAATTACATTTGTTATCTAAGTTTAAGTTGCCACGCCTACGCTTTGCTTAGAGACGGGGCATCTCGTCTGAGATATAATACCTCACCTTTAAATTTTGGTAAAGTCAGAATCCGAAACAAGGAGATACTATCCAAAGAAAAACAATTGCTGTATAATTGACTTAAACGCTCCGCGAAGGCGCAAAACGAAGATCGCACGGATACAAATAGGAGATTTCAAAATGATCGAATTGTTTGGAACCATAGGTCCGTCATGTACGGATTTTGACATACTTCGACAAATGTTTGCGGAAGGTATGACAGGAATGAGGCTTAATCTTTCCCATACCATGCTAAAAGATAATGACAGAGTATTGGAAAACATGTCTGAAGCGGCTTATCGTGAAGGTATAACTCCTAAATTGCTCATAGATTTAAGAGGACCGGAACTTAGGATAGGAGATATAAAAGAGCCTTTGGTTTTAAATGAGGGTGAAAAAGTTTTGTTTGGAGAAGACGGAATACCGGTTGCTTCATATATAATAGATAAACTTAAAGTCAATACAAAAGTCACCCTTGACGATGGTAAGATAACGATAGTAATTGAGAAAGAAGGAGAGCGTCCGGAAGGCAGAGTTTTGATAGGAGGTGTCCTTTTTGGCAGAAAAAGTATTTATATAGAAGGAACACATATCAATCTGCCTGTTTTAACCGATGAAGATAAAGAAAATCTTGCTGTTTCGCATAATTATAATGTTACCGGGATAATGCAGCCCTTTGTAAAAAATGCTTCACAGTTGATCGAAGTCAGAAAAGAACTGAAGGATCTTAATTCGGATAATCTTAGAATTTATGCAAAGATAGAATGCAAAGAAGCATTATCAGACCTTGAAGCTATATGCCAAAACTGTGATGAAATTGTAATAGCAAGAGGAGATCTTGGAAATGCAGTGTCATTATATGAGTTGCCCGTTGTACAGAAAAGAATTTCAAATACTTGTCGTAAATGCAATCGTGATTTTATGGTAGTTACTCAAATGCTTGAGTCAATGAAAGAATCACCTCATCCTACAAGAGCAGAGGTTAATGATATTTTTAATTCGGTTTTGGATGGAGCAAGATCGCTTATGGTTACCGGAGAGACTGCCGTGGGTAAGTATCCGGCAGAGGTAATAGAATATCTGGCACAGGTTTCGGCCAAGGCCTGTGCTTATAAATAAGGAAAAGCTTTTCCGGTATAACATAAGATAAGTAAGTATTCCGCGTAAAATAAAGCATTATCTATTGACAATTTCATGTGATCGTGGTAAAGTATCAAGGTATTTCGCACGGAAAGGTTTAGTAAGTACGTTTCATGATGAAGCGACACCATAACCGGCGATGGTATATATAGGAGGAAGATATGTACGCAATTATTTCTACAGGCGGAAAGCAGTACAAGGTTTCCGAGGGAGATGTTCTCAAGGTTGAGAAGCTTGGAGCTGCTGAAGGCGAAAAGGTTACTTTTGATCAGGTTCTTGCTATAGGCGGGGATGATTTCAAGGCAGGTGCTCCTACAGTTGCAGGTGCAAGCGTTGAGGCTTCTGTTGTCAAGGAAGGCCGTGCTAAGAAGGTTATCGTTTATAAGTATAAGCCTAAAAAGGGTTATCACAAGAAGAACGGACATCGTCAGTCATATACACAGGTTAAGATCGAAAAGATCAACGGATAATAATGATCCGGGTTACGGTATTTAAAGAAGATGGCAAATATGTTTCATTTATATGCGACGGACATGCGGGCTATGCAAAGCATGGTGAAGATATTGTCTGTGCAGCGGTAAGCATGTTGGTCATTAACACAGTAAACAGTATTCTCGAATTTACCGATGACAAGATAGATGTCTCATCTGATGAAGACAGAGGCTTGATTTCAGTAGATTTTAAAAATTCACCATCCGAGAGAGCGAAGTTACTGATGGATTCCATGGTACTTGGGCTTTCAGGTGTAAAAGAAGAATACGATGGCAGGTATATAGATATTTCGGTTAAGGAGGAATAGATCATGTTACAGATGAATCTTCAGTTTTTTGCTCATAAAAAGGGAATGGGCTCCACGAAGAATGGTCGTGATTCAGAGTCCAAGAGATTAGGTGCTAAACGTGCAGACGGTCAGTTCGTAAAGGCCGGCAACATTCTTTATCGTCAGCGCGGAACCCGTATCCATCCGGGAGAGAATGTTGGACTGGGCGGAGATGATACACTTTTTGCAAAGGTTGACGGAATCCTTCGTTTTGAGCGTAAGGGTCGTGATCGCAAGGTTGCAAGCGTATATCCCGTAGCTGAATAAGATAGCCACTTATAGCCCGATTGGTACATACCGATCGGGTTTTAACTTTTATAGGATATTCTCATTATGTTTACGGAGGATAATCATGAGATTTGCAGACAGAGCGACAATAATCATCGGTTCAGGCAAGGGTGGAGACGGTCATGTCAGTTTCAGACGTGAAAAATATGTGCCCAACGGAGGACCGGATGGTGGAGATGGAGGAAAAGGCGGAGATCTGATATTTGAAGTCGATTCCGGAATAAATAACTTGTCAGATTTCAGACATAAAAGAAAATTCATTGCTGAAAACGGACAGGAGGGCGGTAAACGCAACTGTCACGGAAAAAACGGCGCAGATCTGGTTCTCAAGGTTCCTGAGGGAACTGTTGTCTGCGAGGCAAAGAGCGGTAAAGTTATCGTGGATATGTCCGGTGAAAACAAAAGAGTCGTGGTTTTGGAAGGCGGAAAGGGCGGACTTGGTAATCAACATTTTGCCACCTCTTCAATGCAGGCTCCTAAATATGCAAAGCCCGGCGAAGATGCTATTACACTGGAAGTTACTCTTGAATTAAAGGTGTTAGCAGACGTTGGTCTTGTCGGATTTCCGAATGTCGGCAAATCGACATTGCTTTCAAGATTATCAAATGCAAAACCGGAGATAGCCAATTACCACTTTACAACCCTCAGTCCTATATTGGGTGTGGTTGAAACTCAGGATGCAGGTTCATTTGTGATGGCTGATATACCGGGACTTATTGAAGGAGCATCCGAAGGTGTTGGTCTCGGTCATCAGTTTCTGCGTCATATCGAAAGGACCAAGGTGCTTGTTCATTTGGTTGATGGTGCTTCGGTTGAGGGAAGAGATCCGCTTGAGGATATTAAAGCCATTAACGAAGAGTTATTAAAATATAATTCCTCATTGGGAGAGAAACCTCAGATACTTGCTCTCAATAAAATGGATTCGTTCCAGGGAGACCGTAAAGAGCTTCTTGATTCTATTTTAAGTACATTTAAGTATGATAAATATGATATTTTTATGATATCTGCTGTAACGGGAGAAACCCTTAAAGAACTTGTGTATAAGATATCAGAGAAGTTATCTAAGTTGAAAGAACAGCCTACTACCTTCGAGAGCGAATTTCATGTAAATTCTCATGTAGACGAATCACTTTCATATAAAATTGAGATCAATGAAGAAGGAGAATATAGTATATTCGGACCGAAAATA
>JAILKW010000136.1 GCA_024693455.1 Lachnospiraceae bacterium | reverse complement strand
ATCTCCATCTGACACCTTATATTCCGGCGATTTTCCTCCAACATATGCTATCAAGTCCTTGTCTTCAAGTAATATTAATTTAGCAACAGCGCTTCCGGTGCATGTTCCACTGCCCGTTAACGTTAGTGTTGCATATTCATAACCTACCGTATAACTATTAAAATTTACTCTGGATATAGTTATCTCTGAAGAATTTTCAATAATGGTATCATACGAAATAATATCCACATCTCCACTACTGCTCACTGTTTTTGATTGAAGGTAAAATTTCCCGGGATCGTATCCATTTGAAAAATCGTAACCTTTTAGTAATACAGTCGGGATTTCATTCTCATATGTAGGATCCTGAACCTTAATCTTTTCAAATTTTAAATTGTATTCATCCAGGTTTAAATTCAATCCTGTATCAGCATTTGCAACCACCGAAGAATCTGTGACTTCTCCGCTGTCTGCCTTTAACGCCTTGCTTAACGAAACCTTTTTTGCAGAAGCATCCTCGGATGCGGCTTTTGCCTCAATCTCATCCTCTATTTCTCCCGAGTCTGTTTCTATAGCAGTCTGAACCGTAACTCCCTTTGCAACAGCGGAGTCGGTATATAATCCCAGACCTGTTACTGTCACATCATAGGTAGAGATGATGCGATCGGTCTTGGTGTTGGTAGATTTAAGAACTGCGTCAGCCGTAAAATCGGTATCCATAACAAGCATGGATCCGTTATATTCGATATTTGCACTTGTGACCTTGTTTGTAGTCGTATCAATAGTAAAGCCGGCATTTTGGACAGCATAATTAAGAGCTTCATCCTTAAACGAAATAAGCTCTGCCTCCTGTACCTCTTCTTCTTTTTCCAAACCATCCGCCTCTAATACGGCCTCCAGCTCTGCGTCATCTGCAGCCTGCATCTTCATAAGACCGACATTAACGCTCGGAGTCGTGACTGCGAGTGTGATCGCAATCCCAAGGGCAAGTGTTCGCCTTATAAGCTTGTTTTTCCCCTTTCCACCACCTGAGTTTGAATTCTGAGGTGTGTTTTGCGTATCCCTACGCCCCTTTTCTAACCGTCCTGACTGCATGTGTTCTACCTCCATATGCAAAACGTTTTTCCGGTTTCCCGCGTAACCAAATCCCTTTAAACGCGAAAAGTAACCCAAATAAGCCCTGTTATCTTTTAGATTATCCATAGAAACCATAAGTTGCATAGTTTCCCCTTAATAATCTACTACAGAACTAATTTCGGCATTTTATATGAAAAAGTTTACCCCTAAATTGGTGATTTTTCAAGGCAAAACCTTGATTTTACAGGCCTTGCGGGCATTGTGTTTATCACGAAAATCTTCACTTAATTTTGCGTCTTTTTTAAAAAAGGCATATCGTTGATGTTCGATTCTTGACTTTTTTCGGTACATTTAGTGCCAAAAAACAGCTTGTTTTCAAGATATTGATTTTTCGGACTTTGTGCATTTTGGACAATGCCTATTTTATTAAACTTTAATTTAACACATTGCCCTTCAGCGACACGCTGGTTGTATCAAAATACGACCAAGCTGTTTTTTCTGGTCTTCTCATCTTCCAACGTAAATCTGTAATTTTTTTCAAATATTTTATTAAGTTTTTAGTTAATATTCTATGCTAATACGTTATATATCGCTTATGTATAACTATAATCTACTTATTTTTATATTTGTCGTTTATTTCTCTTTAGTCTATTTACTCGTTTTGGTTGTGTTATCTTCCACCGAGAAAACAACCTCTTGAAATTTTTACCACTCATAACATCAAAAAACACATAAGAACAATTATTTCCAACTGTTCTTATGTGTTAATTTTACACTTAATTATATTGTTTTATCCTGATATTTTAATTCTTTAAGCATCTTTATGCAATGTCTGTAAACTAAGGTCAACCAGCATGATACTTTTACCTATCATCATGCATTCACTATCTTACCTGTGTAAAGCTGATAGTATTTGCCTCCTTTTCCTATAAGTTCTTCATGATTTCCCTGCTCGATTATTCTTCCGCGGTCCATAACCATGATTACATCGCTGTTTCTGATGGTAGAGAGCCTGTGGGCTATTACAAAGGTCGTTCTGCCCTTCATAAGCCTGTCCATGCTGTCCTGAATGATCTTTTCCGTACGTGTATCAATAGAACTTGTCGCTTCGTCCAAAATAAGCACCGGGGGATCGGCTATAGCCGCTCTGGCAATGGCCAGAAGCTGTCTTTGTCCCTGGGAAAGGTTCTCTCCGTCGCCCGTAAGCATCGTATCATAACCATCAGGAAGCCTTTTTATAAAACCGTGCGCATTTGCAAGCTTTGCAGCTGCCATTACCTCATCATCCGTGGCATCCAGCCTTCCGTATCTTATATTTTCCGCCACAGTCCCCGTAAACAGGTGTGTATCCTGAAGTACTATGCCAAGCGACCGTCTCAGATCCGCTTTTTTGATCTTATTTACGTTTATCGCGTCATATCTTATCTTTCCGTCCTGAATATCGTAAAACCGGTTCAAAAGATTGGTTATCGTTGTCTTTCCGGCTCCCGTAGCGCCTACAAAGGCAATCTTTTGCCCTGCTTTTGCATCGATCGTTATATTATGCAAAACCGTCTTTTCCGGGGTATAACCAAAGTCTACATCATAATATACAACATCTCCCGTCAGCCTCTGATAAGTGGTCGTTCCGTATGCCTTATGGAAGTGTTTCCACGCCCAGATCCCTGTACGTTCTTCTGTTTCCACAAGTCTGTAAGCATTGTTCTCACAGCCCTTTTTAATATTTCCTTCAGCGTCCGCTTCGATCACACCACCCTTAATGGCATCTTCTTCATTTACCTTGTTTCCGTCCTTATCAACGTATTTTGCATTTACAAGGGTAACATAACCGTCATCAAGCTCTTTTTCACTGTCTATAAGCTCATAAACACGTGTAGCTCCCGCCATTGCCATCACGATAAAGTTAAACTGCTGGCTGATCTGGTTTATTGGCATGTTAAAGCTTTTATTAAAGGTAAGGAAACTTGCCAGTTTTCCGAGTGTAAGTCCCGTAAATCCCGAAAGCGCCATGGCTCCGCCTATTACGGTAACTATTACATAGCTTATATTTCCTATCTGGGCGTTTGCCGGCATCAAAACGTTTGCGTAGGTATTTGCCTTGCTTCCACTCTCAAAAAGCTTCTCATTAAGCTTATCGAACTCCTCAATGGCTTCATCCTCGTGGTTAAATACCTTAACCACCTTCTGACCGTTCATCATTTCTTCTATATTTCCGTTTAGCTTACCGATATCAGCCTGCTGCTCAACGAAATACTTTCCGGAAAGTCCCGCCAGGTTCTTTGTGACCACGAGCATAACCGCTACCATCGCAAGCGTTACAGCCGTTAGAACCAGATTCAATCTCAGCATACTTATAAGCACCGACACAATTGTTATAAGTGAATTAAACAATTGCGGAATGCTTTGGCCTATCATCTGTCGGAGAGTATCGATATCATTAGTGTAGACACTCATTATATCTCCGTGCTGATGAGTATCAAAATACGATATCGGAAGATCTTCCATATGTACAAACATCTTATCACGAAGCCGCCTAAGCATTCCCTGACTCACATAAACCATAATAAGATTATATGCGTAGGTTGCAGCTATTCCTATAGCATAAAAGATCAAAACCCTTTGTATTGCATGAAGCAAGGGGGTAAAGTCCGTATCGGCCCCAAGTCCCGCCTTGACCATGGGCGTTATATAATCGTCTATCAGGGTCTGCATAAACATAGTTCCCTGAACATTCGCAAGAACACTTATTATAATAGAAATAAAAACAAATATGAGCTGTATGGGATAAGTGGAAAAAAGTTCTTTCATTATGCGCCCTAAAGCTCCCATAGAGGCTTCCCTTTGTTCCTTTGTTATGGGCGCATGAGGTTTGGGTCTTGGCATTATACCGCCTCCTTTCCGCCTGCAGATTCATCGAAATCTCCGGTCCCGCCTGTCTGGGACTCGTAAACATCCCTGTAGATCTCACTCTCCGAAAGCAGTTTTTCATGGTCTCCTATCGCACTTATGCAGCCATCGTCCATTACGATTATCCTGTCTGCATCCATAACAGAGCTTATCCTCTGTGCGATAATTATCTTGGTAGTACCCGGTATCTCCTCTCTGAACGCCCTTCTTATATTGGCATCGGTCGCAGTATCTACCGCGCTTGTGGAATCATCCAGGATAAGCACCTTCGGATGCTTCATGAGGGCTCTGGCTATACAAAGTCTTTGTCTTTGTCCACCCGAAACATTGCTTCCGCCCTGTTCTATCATGGTATTATATCCATCCGGAAGTCTTTCTATAAATTCGTCCGCACAGGCAAGCCTTGCAGCCCGTTTGCACTCCTCATCCGAGGCATCTTTATCGCCCCAGCGAAGATTATCGTAGATCGTTCCTGAAAACAGTACATTCTTTTGTAAAACAACAGAAACCGCATCACGAAGTGATTTTAAGTCATAATCCTTTACATCATGTCCGCCTACTTCCACAACACCTTCATCGACATCATAAAGTCTCGATATCAGATTAACAAACGAAGTTTTGGCGCTTCCGGTACCTCCTATGATACCTATCGTCTCACCCGAAGCTATCTCAACGTCAATATCTTTTAGAACAAAATCTCTTCCGTTTTTATTATATTTAAAATTAACATCCTTAAATCTTATTGATCCATCAGGGATATCCGTGATGGGGTTTTCTCCGTTCTTTATAGATGGTTCTTCATTCAACACCTCATTTATTCGTTTAACCGATGCATTACTCATCATTATCATAACGAAAACCATGGCCAGCATCATAAGGCTCATAAGTATATTCATACAATATGTCAGAAGACTCATAAGATCACCGGTTTGAAGCTTTCCGCCAACAACAAACTGGGCTCCGTTCCAGCTTATCAGCAATATGCAGGCATAAACCGTGCCCATCATTACCGGCATCATAAGCGTCATAAGCTTCTCAACACTCACAAAAGACTTATATATATCCTTTGTCGCCTTCTTAAACTTTTCTTTTTCATGCTCTTCTCTTACGTAAGCCTTAACAACACGGATCCCTGATATATTTTCCTGAACGCTCGCATTAAGTGCATCATATTTTTTAAAAACCTGTGAAAACTTCTTTCCGGTAACAGGCATCAAGACCAGGATGATAACCGCCAAAAATGCAACAGCTCCAAGATATATCACGGAAAGTTCCGAATTGATACGAAATGCCATTATCATGGCGACGATAAGAGACGCCGGCGCTCTCATTCCCATTCGGATAACCATCTGAAATGCGTTTTGAACATTGGTAACATCCGTAGTCAGCCTTGTTATAAGCGAAGATGAGGAATAATTATCTATATTGGAAAACGAGTATGTCTGGATCTTCCTAAACATTGCTGCCCTTAAGTTTTTGGCAAGCCCCGCCGAGGCTATAGCTCCATGCTTTCCTCCCATTATTCCGCCAAAAAGTCCTATCCCGGCACATAAAACCATTAAAATACCCATTTTTAATATGTGGTCCATATCACCCGTATTAACACCATCATCTATGATGGATGCCATAAGCAGCGGGATTACCATCTCCATCGCCACTTCAAGCAACATGAACAGCGGTGTTAGAATGGTATTTTTCCAAAATTGCCCTATCTGGGCTGAAATCTTTTTCATATAAGCCTCCAAAATTACCATTTTAAAAAATCTGTTGCATAAAAGACCGACAAAATATATAATACCATAGAAATAATAATAACGTAAAGGAGAAAACCATGCCTAAAAGAGACGCAAAACAGGATCTTAGGGTTAAGCGTACTCTAAAAAACATAAGGAGCGCATTCTATGACCTGATACTTGAAAAGGACTATAACAGTATCTCAATAACTGAGCTTACGGAAAAGGCCGACATTAACAGAAAGACCTTTTATCTCCACTACAATTCTATCTCGGATCTTACCAAAGAGATAGAACAGGAGATCCTTACCGAGCTTTCCGGGAAATTCAGTCATATGGATAATCCCGATGATATAACGGAATGTATAAGTATCTTCTATCATTATCTCGAGGAAGGCTCTCCTGTAATAAGAAAACTCTTATGCGATGCTGAATATAAGTTTTTTTACTCCAGGCTTACTACCGATCTTCTTGAAACTACCTTTTTCCGCAAGTTTTATACATTCACCGAATGTCCTGATCTGGTAAGAGCTTATTGCATTACTATTTCCACTATGTACAGATCCTGGGCTAACCAGGGCAGAGTCATGCCACTTGACCAGCTGATAGAGTACGCAGGCAAGCTGGTACTGAACGGTTACAGCAGTGTTAAGATCTCATAATACTTTCTTTAAATCTAAAAGCGCCGCCGGCCTAAGCCAACGGCGCTTTTGCTGTTTATTTAATTACAATTAAATCTATTGGCCTTCTTTGATACGTCTGTTATAGTTTTTAACTGCCTTAAATCCAAGTAATACCAAAAGCAAACCAAGTACTACGTCAACAACGATCATAATGATCTTCCAAACAGGTGTCTTATTTGCTGCTGCAAGAGCTTCTTCTGAATACTTATAGCTGTTAACTACAGTATAAAGAATATTCTTAGTAGCTGTACGCATAGCGTATTTTGCACCGTTTGTCTCGTTGAAACGAACTGCGGATGTCTCTGTAGGATAGTTTACAAGGCAAAGGTCTGTACCGTTTCTGATAGCCTGATCAGCGCTCATATATCCGTAAACACCGAAGTAATCTGTCTCTACAAGACCCTTGAATCCCCACTCATCACGGAGAACCGTTTTACAAAGCTGTGAAGTACCGCCGGCCCAACGGTTTCCGATGTAGTTAAATGAAGACATAACAGCGTGGCAATCAGCAAGTTTTACGCACATCTCGAAAGGCTTAAGATAGATTTCACGCATAGCCTGCTCATTTGTCCATGTACAAAGCATGTCACAACGGTTGCCCTCCTGGTCATTGAGTGCAAAATGCTTCATGTAAGCATATACGCCCTCTTCCTGAGCACCGAGAACTGCCTGAGATGCAATATATCCTGAAAGTAATGCATCCTCTGAATAATACTCGAAGTTACGTCCTGCAAATGCTGTACGATGATTGTTCATAGCCGGAGCATACCAACCTGCAACATCCATCTCGTTTGCCATCTGACCGATGCTTGCACCGAAATCATGAGCAAGATCCTTATTCCATGTAGCTGCAATAACAACACCGATGGGGAATCCGATCGATCCTACACCTGTGAAGTTGTTGTTTATTGAAGCAGGTCCATCACAGTCATTTGTACGAACCTTTCCAACTGAAGGGATATCTGCTGTCTGATATCCACCGAGAGCGATAAGATCTGTCATTTCCTGAATTGTAAGCTGATCAAGGAAAGCATCCCATTTTTCGTCATCATATTCAGCGCCGCGAAGTGTGGAAAGCTGGATTCCTGTATTGGCACCAACTGTTACCTCGGGTGCTTCGGGATCTTCGTCAGCTGCCGTTGCTTCTTCTGTAAGATAATTGCTGATGTTATAGAAAGTTGACTTATACTCTTCTGAAAGTTCAAAGTTGGTAGGAGCTGCAGTAGCTTTTCTGTAATTTGCAAATGCGTTCTCACGTGAAAGATATTCGATATCTCCCTGTGCATAATCAAACTGGTTAGTAGCTTTTAAATTATCCGAAGCCTTATCTTTTACAAGACTCTTAACCTCAAGAATCTTTTTAGCTATCTTATTATGAGAATCCTTATTGATTGAGATCTCATACTTTCCGGGCTCAAGAACATATGCCTTGGCATCCTTATTATCATAAGACATAAGCTCTTCCTTGCTGAATGCAATATGAACTGTCTCTGATGCGCCGGGCTCAATAATTTCTGTCTTTTCAAACTGTACAAGGTTTGCGGATGCTTTTTCAATTCCGCCGTTCTCATAAGGAGGGTTGGAATAAACCTGAACCACATCCTTACCTGCAACATCACCTGTATTGGTAACTGTTACATCGAATTCTACCATATCGTCTGTCTCTGTGAGATCTGACATCTGCTGATCAAAGGTTGTGTAAGAAAGACCATATCCAAACGGATACTGTACTGTCCTGTCATAATCAATGAACTTTTCAGCAGCTGCTGTCTCATAGAATTTGTAACCTACGTAAATGCCTTCCACATAGTTAACGAAAGAAGGTGTAGCAGTAGATTCTTTTCCTGTAAATCCAACTGATGTATATGCAAAATCATCCATGTTGGTGTAGTTGAAATCACCAAAGTTATTCCACCAGGGTGTTTCTTCCAGTTCGTAAACCATTGTGTCGGGAAGCTTTGCTGAAGGATTGATCTGTCCGGTAACGATCTCACCAAAAGCCTTCATTCCGACATGTCCTCCGGGAGGCGCCCAGATGAAGCTCTTTATCTGAGGGAAGTTCTTAATGAAACCAAACTCAAAAGCGTTCATTCCGTTGTATACAAGGATTACTTTATCAAAGTTCTGGCATACGAGGTCAACCATTTCTTCCTCGCGGTTGGAAAGCTGAAGATAATGATCTCCTGCATCCCAGTCATTGCCTTCATTGAGTGAATCATCATAAGTACAAGCTGTGTAAGTAGTTCCGTCCTGATATTTACCGTCAATGATCGCCTGCATGTTATTGGGAAGATCTGCTCCCTCACCGCCTGCACGTGAAATTACTATCATTGCTGTATCAGAGAATTCTTTTGCGCCTGTCATAAGGCCTTCTTCATATAATGAAACGTTAGGCTCGGGAAGTGTCCAATCCTGCTCCCACATACCTACTACAGGTCTGTCAGGCTTGTAGTTTGTATAGAAAGATGTAAGATCCTGATTTGTTTCAATTCCTGAATCTGAAAGTGACTGAAGCAATGAAACAGTGTCATAAGACTCATTCAAAGCTCCTGATCCACCACCACCAAGCATGGGGTTGGTTGATGCCCATCCGAAAACATTAAGTTTTGAACCGGATGCAAGAGGTAATGTGCCGTCATTTTCAAGAAGCATAATACCTTCTTCTGCTATGTTGACTGCAAGCTCTGTAGCTTTATCGGAAGTTTCCTGTGTGATAGTTCCGCTTCCGCTGATAAGATCGAGCATAGTCTTCATAGGACCTGTCATGATAAGGTTAACACAAATAACGATACCAAGAACCATTGCGATCAAAGCCCCGCTTCTGATCAACTTCTTTATCGGTGTTCTTAATTTAAGAACTGCGATGCAGACGATGATAGCCACAGCAACTATAACTCCGATAGCAATAAGCTGGGATGTCATAGTATCGAGGACTTTTTTCACGTCATCAAAATTAATACTTAACATAAGTTCCCTCCTCCTTTATTTAACTCCGTAAGTACTACATTAATAAACTACCATACATTTCTTTTACAAAACGCATCTGTCACAAAATGCGCAAATTAAGGCATGAAATGCGAAACCTTATTTTGCAGATTCAGCTGACGGGAATATTATCTTATTTACAAAGAAGAATATTATCATTGAAATACCGCCGTTTAATACTACTGTTCCGATGTTGTAGATAAAGTCAGGTACGATCAATCCTGCCACTGCAACCCATACACAGTTAATGGAATTAACGATACATGTAATAACAAAGAATGCTATTACGTACCACATGATCTGGAAAGCCAGATTTCCTTTACTTCTGAAGACAAAATTTCTCTGGATCGGGAAATTGACACATTCACCGATTATCATCGCAACCATATATGCAGCAAAATATGCAAGTCCGCCGGATGCCTGATCATATCCTAAGATATTCCATTCAAATGTTTTTCCGAATAAGGTAACGGGAATACCCGGCCATCCAAAACTTTGGTCACCCAGTCCGGCAAAGGCAGCCGGTAAAAACTGAAGTATCAGGTATTTGAAAACGGTGATAAGATTACTAACGATAAAAAACAAACCGCCTTCTCTTATCCACTGTGCAGCTTTTGGATGCTTTTCGGCATATCCGTTCCACCAATTTTTTATTCCTTCCAATATTCTCTCCTTTCCGTGCTCTTATTCACCTCTTAAATTTTTAAGATATTTTTTATTGGCACTCTTGTTTTTAAAATAACCACCTATCAAACGACCGACTCCCTTAAAGAAATGACCGTTTACTACCATGACCATTCCTTCAACCATTCTCTTGTCAACCATTCCTCCGGTCATTTTGGCGGTAGCACGGAAAGGCATGTTATATATGAACAGGATATTAAGATCGGGCTTTCCCCTTTCTTCCGATTCCTTTTTCATCTTTTCAAGGCGTTTATAGATCATCCTTGCCAAACCGCTTTTTGCATAAGACAACTGGCAAATAGCATCATTCGGTCCGAGCTGTCCGCTCCAGCTTCCGTCCGGGATCGGACGTCCCAAAAGCTTCTCATACTCACTGTCCGACACCTTTTCAACACTTCCTTTGTAGTAGGAAGGAAGATCCTTTTCATTGTAGGGAAGCTCATCCGACGATCCGCTTCTTACTATTGTTGCACCAAGAGAAAGCTTATCACTGCATCCTCCTATTTTTATCTCATATGCTCCCGACTCTTCAGACCAGCCGTTCTTTTTAACATTCCAGTAACGGAAGGTATATTCATCAAAAGGAATGGTTACCGTCTTTGATTCTCCGGCTTCAAGCTTTATTTTTGCAAATCCCTTTAGCTCCTTAACCGGTCTGAACACCTTCGCATCCGGAAGAGATACATACATTTGCGCTATCTCTGCTCCGCTTACCGCGCCGGTATTTTTGACCGTAAAGGTTGCTCCTTTTTCATCAACCTTGATATCCGAATACTCGAAAGTTGTATATGACAGTCCGTATCCGAAAGGATATTTTACCTTTTTGCCTGCTTTGTCGAAATATCTGTATCCTATATAAATGGATTCCCTGTAATCCGTGTTTCTTTGTTTTGCAGGATAATAATTATAGGAAGAAGTATCCTCAAGCCCTATGGGAAATGTCTCTGCAAGCTTACCGGAAGGATTGATCCGTCCCATCAATATATCGAGAACTGCTCCCGCGCCCGCCTGACCTGTCAGGTAGCAATGAAGAAGAGCCTTAAAGCTTGTCTCCCAATCCATGACCACCGAAGAACCTGCTGAAATGATCCCGATTATATTGGAATTCTTTTTGCTCAGAGCATTGATAAGAGCGATCTGATTTCGGGGAAGCCTCATATGCTTTCTGTCAAGTCCCTCCGACTCGCTTATCTCATCAAGTCCGAAGAAGAAAAGTACGACATCGGACTTTGACGCAAGTTCAAGCGCCTCTGCTTCAAGCGCAGAATCTGGTCCGTCAACACGCTGATAGCCTCTGCTCATTCCGACTATCTCAAGATCTTCATTATTTATAAGGTTCTCTATCGTATCAAGCTTTGTCTTATTTACCACCGATGAGCCTGCCCCCTGATATCTGGGTACAAAAGCAAAATCTCCGATGACCGCTACCTTAGTTCCTTTTTTAAGAGGAAGAATGTTTTCTTCATTTTTAAGGAGCACAGCGCACTCGCCTGCTGCCTTCTTTGCCAATTCATGATGCCCGTTTATATCGAATTTGTCGCTATGTCCCTTTGCCGCATTTGTGGTTGAAAGGATAAGATCCAAAAGCTCATCCACCCTCTTATCAAGGATCTCCTCGGGAAGTTCACCTCTGTTAACCGCCTCTACGATCTGTCTTGCGCTGGAAAGTCCGGGCGCCGGCATCTCAAGATTACCTCCTGCCTCAATTGCTGCAACAGCCTCATTGCTGCCGCCCCAATCGGAAATAACTGCGCCTTCAAATCCCCAATCATCACGAAGTATATCTGAAAGCAGATGCTTATTTTCATGTGCGTAAACTCCGTTTATCTGATTGTAGCTTGACATTATCGCCTTGGCTTTGCCTTCCTTAACAGCGATCTCAAAACCTGTCAGATATATCTCACGAAGAGTTCTCTCGTCAATAACGGCGTTCATAGCCTGACGTCTTTCTTCCTGTGAATTAACCGCAAAATGTTTAACACATGAAGAAACGCCCTTGCTCTGAATACCCCTTACATAGGAAGCAGCCATTTTGCCTGCCAGATACGGATCCTCTGAAAAATACTCAAAATTTCTTCCGCAAAGCGGACTTCTTTTTATATTCATGCCCGGGCCGAGAAGTACATTTACTCCTTCTGCCATGGCCTCTTCTCCGAGAGCCTCTCCTACCTTTTCTCCAAGCTCCGGATCCCAGCTGTTCGCCATCGTCGCAGCAGTCGGGAAACATGTTGCGGGAAGTGACTCATTAAGTCCCAAATGATCCCCCGCTCCGGCCTGTCTTCTGATACCGTGAGGTCCGTCCGACATTATCATACTCGGAACACCCACTCTTGGCAGATCGTAGGAATCCCACTCTCCCTTACCACCCATAAGGGCTGCCTTTTCCTCCAATGTCATCTTGCCGACTATGTCTGCATGTTTCATATTTTACCTCCTCTATCTGGCACGGGCTTACCCCATTAATACTCACAATTTCAGTAAAACTTTATTTTAGTATAATAAAATACCACCGGGAAAAATCCCGATGGCATGAAGTGTATGTTTTGTGGCATAAAAT
>JAILKW010000069.1 GCA_024693455.1 Lachnospiraceae bacterium | reverse complement strand
AATGCTTTTAATGGTGATAAGAATCTAAAGACCATAGTGATCGAAGGAAAAGTTACATCAGTAGGAGCGGATGCCTTTAGCGGTATTAATAAAAACGCTGTAATAAAGATTGATGCGACAAAGAAGAATTATAAGAAGATAGCAAATGCGATCAAGAAATCCGGCGTCGCAAAGACAGTAAAGTTTAAGCGCATTTAGTAACCGCTGAGTCAGACGGGGATTTGCATTTACCGCGGCAGGGAGGAAACTCCCTGCCGTTTCTTCGCTTTATGATATAGATTGTCCGAGTGATAATGGACGTCGCTCTCATTGCGAGGGCGGCTTTTTTCTGTTAAAATGTTGTCATCGAAAGAGGAGGTTGTATTTGAAATAATGCTACGAATTTTTATTGGGAGAAAAGAAGACGAATACTATGGGCCGTCATATTTTAAGTTTAATTATGATCTGGAATGGTTAGAAGATGACCTGGTCAGAAAAATGATTAAGGATGTGGACAAGTCTGAGTATGTTGGTGGGGAATTAGTCCATAGCGATATTTTAGGCCCTATATCACCCAGAGAATTATCCGGTGGGGTACAAACTCTAATATGTATTTATAAGAATCCGGATAAGGTGTTTGATGCAACAAGTTGCGGCCCGAACTGTGCACAGTGGCTTCTTGAGATAGGCAAACGGAAGGATGTTACCGTAGCTTTGGAGTATTTTCTGCCATTTGACGGATATGATCCCATAGATGTATATATAGAAAACACTGATAAAAAGTACAGTAATGCTGATGAATATGCCATTGCAGCACTGGATCTTTTGCAGGAGGTGGATTAGATGAAGGGACGACATCACATAGTCCTTGAGACGAAACACCTGAAATATGAATTTGATATTTGCAGAAACATTACTGTTATAAATGGTGATAGTGCGACAGGAAAGACTACTCTTGTCAGTCTTTTGCAGGAGTATGGACTTAGGCAGGATAGCAGTGGGATACGTCTCCAGTCTGATGTACCATGTGTAGTCTTTTCTGGTTCTTCTGATAATTGGAAATATATGCTGGATGGATATAAGGGTTCAATAGTCTTTTTCGATGAGGGGTATGATTTCGTTTTTAGCAAGGAGTTTTCTGAGGCGATATCCCATACGGATAATTATTATGTGATAATAGCGCGCAAGCCGCTGAAGAACCTGCCATACAGTACCAAGGAAATATATGGTATCCGGACAAGCGGGAAGTACCATTTTCCTGAGCAGGTTTATCATGAGTTTTATCCAATGATAGAAGGATCAGTATTCGATGGGGGCGTTGAAGCGGATAGAGAATATATTCTGCTAGTAGAGGACGAAAAGTCAGGATATCAATTTTTTTCATCCGTAACTGACATATGCGAAGGTGTTGGTGGCAATGCAAAGTTCTATAATGTGATACAGAAAACAGGTAGGGAGAAGAACATTTGCATTATTGCTGATGGTGCAGCATTTGGCGCGTACATAAGCGATAATCTTGAATTAAGGAAGCGAGGCTACGGTCTTTCAGTTTATCTCCCGGAGTCTTTTGAGTGGCTTATTTTAAAATCGGGGGTTGTTGTAGGTGATGACATTCAAAGTGTGCTTGCCCATCCTGAGATGTTTATTGATAGTGAAGATTATTTTACATGGGAGAGATTTTTTACGGATTATCTAAAAAAAGTTACGGAAGATGATACAGTAAAGAAATATAGTAAGAGTAGGCTGGCGGAATACTATAAAACCAGGCAGGTTTCTGACAAGGTGGTTTCAATCCTGCCGAATGAGTTAAAAAAATGGTTATAGAGTATCAGGTGAGGCTATAGAAAACGTCGAATTTTTTGTGATTTGTCAGAGTGGCAGGGAGGAAACTCCCTGCCGCTTTTTCGTTTTTTGATACAGAATATGCATGGTCGGTGGTTATGGGGGGTAGAACATGGTAAAATTATAAAACGTATTTGTGCTTCGATCATGTGGACGAAATGAAAGGAGAGGCTGTATGGGTATAAAGGGGATAGGAAAAAAGATACTGTCACTGGCTCTTGCTACTGTGATGGTATTTTCTGTTTTACCGGCAAATATGATTTCTATGACGGTAAAGGCAAGTAGAATTGACCTTAGCAGTGTTACCTGTGATTATTCCAATAGTAATGGGGTGATTGCAACAGGTTCCTTCGGCTATACGGCTGTATATGACGGAAGTGGCCAGAAGTTGCCACACCCGTTTAAGTACAATGATTATTATCTAATAGAGGGGACGGACTATACAGTACAGTATAGCAACAACATAAATGTAGGGACGGCTACTGCCACCTATACCGGAATAGGAAACTACACCGGTACCCGTACGCTTCAATTTACTATCCGTGCCATGCACGTTAGAGATGACAATCCCAAAGTGGAGGTTACGCCGAACTTTGATTGGCCGATTGTTTATGATGGTGGTACCCATGATGAGCTTAGGAACGTAATCGTCAAGGTCAATGGAGTAACACTGACTAATGGTACGGACTATGATGTGAGCTACACCGGATCCTATTCTTATTTACCCACCAGGAATGGAAGCAGAAGAAGTGAGAATTTTACGAATGATACAATATCAGCTCTTAGTGATGGAGTTCCGAAAGGTAATAATGAGTACATAGTGGATTTCCCTATCCAGATTGATTTTAAGGGAAACTACTCCAGTTATTGGAAATCCACTGAGCATTATGCAACAGATTGTCAATACAGGATAATGCCGCATCTGGATACTGAGCGTACTGTACCTGATTGCAATGGTTGGAGCTGGACACTGGGTACTGACGGAACTCTTAATGTCTCAGGTAGTGGCAATATGCCTAATGATGTGTCAACCAGCTCTAATGGCTGGAGATACGATTACGCACGCTATATAAAAATGGCTGTTGTTACCGGGAGCGCTACAAGTGTAGCTGCATATGCATTTTCTGATGCGGTGAATCTGGTGGATGTGGAACTGCCGAATACGGTAGAAACGATCGGCGAGTATGCTTTTGGAAGCTGCAGGAACCTTAAGAGCATCCATACCCCAGGTACAAATAGGATGCCTGAAAGCCTTCACACTGTGATCAATCATGGCCTTGGAAACAACACCTATAATCTGGAGGTACATCTGCCGGACAATATCACAACTTTTGAAATAAACAATGCGCATGTCGATAACAAGGTGTATTGCAGACGCGGTACTACCACAGAGGCCACCATAAAGGAAAGAGGTGCAAGTGCATTCTATTATTTAGAGGGTGAGGAGTATGATGGTTTTCAATTCTACGGAAGCAGTAGTGACCCCGATGCATATTATCTGCGTCAGTATACCGGCATAGGAGGGGCGCGAGGGGAGCTATCGATACCCAATTTTTTGACACGTAATGAACAAACCAGCCCTTTTATACATAGGGAGTGGATTAGAAAGCTTACGATACCTGCATCGGTGGAGTATCTCCGTGGAGATGCTTTTGTGTCAATGACCAGATGTGCTGAGATGGTGATAGAATCAGGATCTCAATTGGAGATCCCGGCAAATATGCTGAGCTCTCATCCTGACACCAAACTTACCATACCCGACTCAGTGACCGTTATGCCCTCCGGTGGTTTTTCGAGTTTTGGAAGTAACCACCTTATACTTGTTGTGGGAGAGGGATCCGCAGCCCACAACTGGGCGGTAGAAAAAGGATACACTGAGGTTGGCGGCACAGGTAAGCTGCATTATATGCTTCGAAGCATAACCCAGCCCTATATTGATCCCACAACAGCTTCACTCAATACGGCAAGTATCAGTGATCTGTCTATCACAAAGCATGACGGTAGCTTTTCGGGAGGAGTGGGACACTTTACTTTTGATTCATTAAAGAATGGCAATACCGTACTGACAAGAGACACCGACTATACACTAAACGGTGACGAGGTGACGATCAAAAGTGATTATTTGAGAACACTCGGGTCCGGGACTCATACTATAACCTTCCACTATACCGGTACTGCGGGAGGTGGTACGGAAACGCCCGTAGATCCCACATTTTCTGTTACTATCTCTGCTATGGCAAGTCCCAGTCTTACCGTTAGTGGTAATGGGGGTGCCAATATCACAAACAGTTGTGATGTAGTATGGAAGAAAACCGATGGCACCGTGGTAAGCGGAAACTTATCTGTGCCCACAGGGACAACTCTTATATACACCATTACACCTCGTGACAGCCTGAAGGTTGGCGATGTGCAGTATTATAAGACTACCACGGGAAGGGTTACCCTGACATCGGAGGGCCAGGCGGTCAATGTCAATATGAACAGCCAGGGGTCTGTTACGGTAATTCCTCAAAATGGTAGTAGTGCCATACCGAATGAATACACTGTAAAATGGTACACTCTTAAAAATGGCAACTATACCGCAATAAGCTCAGGGGTAACTTCGCCTGTTAAGGATACGGGGACAGAGCTTTATTATGACATTATCATGACAGGAAGCAACCAGGGTACTTATCATAATATCGAAAAGGCATTATGTACCATAGGTTACGGTAATGTGGCACAAAATCTGGATCTAAATGCAACAAACTACATCCAACTAAATATATCAAGGGCCGATGGGGTAGCAATAACTGAAGATGATTACACGGTAGCCTGGTATAAAAAGGATACAAGTGAAAACTTTATAAAGGCGGCTGAGGGTAACCCCCTGAAATATTTAAGTGGTCAAACAGGCAACAAGTATTATTATGAGATCACTCCCAGGGATTATAAAACCGGTGGCACCATTGTTTATAACTGGCTGAAGTTTAATGGCATACCCGTATCTAATACAACTGAGGTAATCGTGGATGATGTGCAGCGGACCATAAATGTTCCTGCGGTTACGGCAGTTTCGACCAGAACACTCAATGTCACAGTTACTAATGCGGCATCAGTGGGAGCAGGCAATCTGTCGTTATCGTACACCCAGACACCCTGGAGTGGCTATGCCGGTGGCCAGAGCAGCAGCTTCTCCTATTCCGACGAGTGGCCTGCAGTCACAAATAATGGTAATGGAACATTTACCGCCACGGTTTATAATTTTGACACAGATATTACCGTGACAGACAGTCAGGGAAATTTCAAAACTGCATATCAGACAGTGAAAAAAGCGGATCTTGCAAATGTTGTGAATGTGGATATGGCAGGGGAGCGCTTGCCGGAGTCTCTGGCACTAAAGATTTCCCGCACTTATCCGGTGGTACCGTCTGAATCAAATAATAACACGGATACACGCACAGAAGATTTAAGTAACAGATATGACAGACTGGGTGCTTTCCCCTACATGGAATTCACCCTCAAAAAAGGTGAGACTGTCATTAGCAGTGACCTGTATACGGTAACACCAACTGAACTCAGATTTACAAATACAGATAGCGCATATGATGCGGGGGTAAGGATGGGAGAAAACCTGACTCTCGAGGCACGATTCAAGGATGGAACCAATGCTGTATTTACCCAGGCCACTTCAACGCTTACAGTGCAGCGGAAATATGGAGAATATGGAGAAAATATAGAAACAAACCATAGTTTCTCCCTTGCATACACAGATTACGGAAATGTAAATGTAAAAACATCGACGGGAAGACCTAATGATACGTACGCTCTTTATGATTCCGCCGGTAATCTTGCATTTGGTGACAGCAAACGCCTCTACTATGGTGTCAATAGCCAAAACCTTGCACCGGGCACCTATACGCTTATGGTATGGCGTCAGGCTGACTGGGCTAACCCCATGGATACACTGGCAGAGCAGCAGAGCTTTTTATCTGAGGAAGAATACCTGATAAGGCAGGTAACAATAGCAAACGGAAGGTGTACAGCCATATCCCTGGGTGAGACACCGGAGCTTTCAACACGTGCACTTTTTGCGGAGGGGTCAGGGTTTTCCAATGCCATAGAGGAGACCACCATAGAAGAGTATACATTGATAAGACTCTCGTATGAAGTGGACAGCCATATTGCGGCAGCTAATCCGGGCGCAACCTATGCTTTTACCGTAAAGACAAGTAATAGCAATAATAATAACAGCACAGAAACTGTGGCACTTCGCTGTGAGGAAGGCAGACACCCCAGAGGTGCGCAACCGGTAAGTGATAAATATATAAGCGTGTATAGCGATGGTGTTCTGGCGGATAGCAGAGTGAGTGCTACATATGCGCCGGCCGGTAACTTTATCAATGGGTTTACACTATATACCGAAAAGGCATGCGGCGTCATATACTTTTACGTGAAAAGTCCTAATGGCGGCGATTATCCCATTACCGCCAAAGGCGCTCTCCTTAACAGCAGAGGAAGTGAGGTTCAAAAGGCTGATATGGGAAGCATGACGCTGTCTGTATCTGCCCAGTCAAGTGCGCTTAGCTTTACTTCCGATTACCTGCGGGCTTCTGACAATGGTTCAGGTACTGATAATTACAATGGTGTCTGGATATATACCGTTCCGAATAAGAATGTGACCCTTTATATGGACGATATAGAGATAGCGGAGACCAGGGCAAACGGTATCGGAGTAGCATCCTTTAGCTTTGCCATGAACAGGAATGCAATTGGTTCGGCACGTACCAATTATTTTAGAGCAAATGATCCTGCATGGACACTTTTCGGCACCCATGAGCTCAGGGCGGAAACCGCTGTTGATGGTGATAATATAGTTTCTGCCACCGCCGAAATGGAATGTGTTTCAAAGAATAATTTTACTCCTGCGGTACTGACCCGGGTTGAGGTAGCAGGATACTCCGATGATGAAAGAGAAGCAGATAACGGTGATGCTGTTACTTTAATGAACTATGATCCAACCAGGGACAGAGGTCCTGCCATGACACAGTATTACTGGTCATTAAGCAGGGGCAATGTATACAGTTACACATTTACAGCCACATTGGAGAGTGCTGCCACGGTTATGGATGAAATCGGCCTTGTCCTCTATGTCACCGGACAGGATGGTATCGTACGTCCTGCTCTTATGGAAAGGGTGGGAGACACCAATTCCTTTGAGGCATCCGTATCCGGTGAGAAATTCCTTTTCACCAACTGGTCCATCGGGATACGGTCCAAAGTGCCTACGGAGATGCATACCACTACCTACAATGGTAGTGAGGTGGCGCTGGCCGGAACCGATGATATAGATATCACGGATCTTAAAGGTGATGACACTGTGGTCTCGAATCCGGTATCAGGAGCAGATACTACCATGGGCGAGCTTAGGGGTAATATGATAGCAGAGTTGTCTGAAGGTACTGCGGACGCGGCTGCCACGAGGATCCGTACCGAGCTTAGGATGGAGATGGATGCGTGTGCTGAAGTATTTAAGGAGCTTGAACCATTTGGTGAAATAGATTTTCCGATCGACGGATCGGAGGAATCCATGGAAAAGCTTTTAGAATACTGCGGATATTCCTTTGGTAAGGCTACTGATCCCGGTGTGAATTATGAAAGCTGGGGCAATGACTATAAAAAAGCTATACTTGCTGATGGACGTGAGATGCGTGTCAGGGCTGAGTATACGGAAAATGGCAACAGGTTCACCTCCTGGGCAGTGATCCTTCCTACGGAATTAGACCCCGATGGCGCGCTGATAAAGCAGGATATTTATATGCACGGTAATGAGAGCGGGCTTATCAATACCGAGGCAAGCATAAACTCCTTTAACAGGGGAGTCATGGCATCATCCATAGTGCTTGAAGATAGCTATAAGGGAGCACCCATACTCACGGGGAATGGTCCGAATGGTCTGCCTCAGTTTAATGATGGGGTCGCAGCTTTGGTCAATGGTATGAACACCAGGCTGAAGAAGGCCTATCAGAAGTATTCGGGTAATCTCGAGGGTAGGGCAGATTATCAGTATATAAACAAGAAAAAGGAGATGCTCAATTACTTCAACATCGGAAATAATAAGAGCGAGCGCCAGAATCAGTATAATGAAAACCGCACAATGAGGCAGAGGATCGATGACCTGCTGGCACAGGGCAATATCTCACCCGAGGCCAGGGCGATTTTAGAGGATTGCGCTTACAGGATGGATTATATCTCTACCGCAGCCGGCAATGCTGATATGGGATATGTATGCGGAAGTCTTTTAGAGAAGATGATGGACATATCTTCAAAGCTTAAAAAGGCCACAAAGCTTAGCGACATGATAGGAGCTGAATCAATTGAAGGGCTTGAAACTGCTTTTGAAGAGTACTTTGGAGTCAGCATAACCAAAGGTGCTTTTGGAATAGCCAATAAGCTATTACAGCTATACTTAAGCGGCAAGCTTAGTGATGCCGAAAAAGAGCTGTTAAAAACACTGGTGAGACTGGACTATGCCCTGGAGATCATGGGTATAGAGAATAACGTAAGCATAGGTGGAGGCGGCGGTATCGGAACATGCAGCGGCAGTGCCCGTGCAACTCATGACCCTGAGGGTATCGTGTATGAGGCGGTTTTGTCAAATCCTGTTCAGGGAGCTACGGCAACTCTTTGGGAAAGGGCCGCAAATGGCACTGAATCCCGGTGGGATGCAGGCGCGTATGGTCAGGTGAATCCACAGGTTACAAATGCTTCCGGCCAGTACCAGTGGTTTGTTCCCGAGGGCGAGTGGCAGGTAAGAGTCGATGCCCCGGCAGACAGGAGCGATTTGAGTGATAACACCAGTGCAGGTCATAGGGCAGCAAACTTAGACGATGGATCAACGGCAGGCTGGCTTCCTGTCATGCCGGTACAGCTGGGCATAAATATACCTCTTACCTCAAATCTGGCTCCGGAAGTGGAAAATGCAGAGGTGCATGTGTCCTATGCCAAGGTTTTGTTCAGCCGCTACATGAAGGTGGAGGAGCTTACGAATGCCAATATCACGATTGCAGGTCCGGACGGAAATCTGATCTCCTGTACCGTGGAGCTTCCGGATCAGGATGTGGATCCGGCTGATGCATCAAAATACTATGCAAGGACAGTCAGACTGATACCTACAGACGGAGTGAAATTTGACAGGACCAAGGAGTATACGGTATCTGTAGTAAGCGGATTAACGGCTTATAACGACAGGCAGCTGGCATCTGCCTTCAGCCAAAAGCTGTCCGTAATAGTCAGTAATGTGACCGTGACCTTTGACAGTGACGGCGGGACGGAAGTTGCATCCCAGATCATACCGGAGGGTGAGTGCGCTACAAAGCCAACTGATCCCACAAAAAATGGCTACGTCTTTGATTACTGGATGCTGGATAATGCACAGTATGATTTTGCATCGCCGGTATATGAGGACATTACCCTAAAGGCGAAGTGGACCCAGAATTCCGGAAACGGCAGTCATGGTGGTTCTTCCGGAGGAGGCACAAGCAGTAAAACTACATCAAAGGCAAAAACAACCACAGAGACCAAAGAGAAAGCTGATGGCTCAAAGACCGTGACTCAGACCACAACCAAAGAAAACGGTGATATGACAATTGTGGTTAGCAATGTAAGTGCTAAAGGAGATACTACATCTATATACAAGTACCAGAGTGGCAGAAATAAAGAGATTTCTCTGGTGGAAGTTTTGACCGAAGAAAGCACGGTAACCGTCCCTGCAAAGGTAACGGCGAATGGTGTATCCTACAAGGTGACCAGGCTCAAAGCCGGTTTCCTTAAGAATAACAAGACGGTCAAAAAGGTGATCATCGGAAAGAACGTGGTAGCCATCGGCAAGAACGCCTTTAAGGGTGATAGCAAGCTCAAGACTGTCGTCATCAAAGGAAAACTTGATTATGTGGGCAAGAATGCATTCAAGGGCATAGACAAAAAGGCTGTCATAAAGATTAATGCCTCTAAGAAGAACTACAAAAAGACAGTCAAGAGGATCAAAAAATCCGGTATCGCAAAGACGGTGACCTTTAAACGAACTACCGAATAAACATAAAAATCGACCAAATAAACATTGACGGGGCAAATCCGGCCATAAATGGTATAATGATTTGTAATGTACTTTTTTGAGGACGGAATATCTCTATGAAAAACATGGTCGATATAGATGTGGTGATCAACGAGGAATATGTTGATCCGAAGGTCACTATTGAGACAAAAGCCAGGACCGGTCAGGTCGAAAACATTATATATGCCATCGAGAATGCCTCAGAGAATGAGTATCCCCAGGTAGTGGGATATATTGATGATACACTGATGTTGATCTCGCAGAGGGATGTCTATCGTATTTTTATTGATGGACGAAAGGTGATCCTACAGACAGAGGACTCCTCCTATGTGCTGAGAAAATCCTTAAGCTCCATCGAAGAGGATTTGAATCCGGATCGGTTTATCAGGATATCCCAGTCTGAGATAGCAAACATGTACAAGGTCAAATGTTTTGACATAAGTACCGCCGGGACCATTGGTATAGAGTTTGATAACGGGGTCAAATCCTGGGCATCTCGCAGCAGGGTCAGGCAGATCAAAGATTTCCTTAAACGCAAATAAAAACCTTCGTCATTTCCGTGTGACGAAGGTTTTTATATGTGGTGCATTGCCTTGTATTCTTTAAGCTCCGCATTGAGCTCAGCCACATTTCTTTTTGATCGGAGGTACTGTGTCAGCCAGATCATGGTGTATGCTATCACGAACATCACCAGCATGATAAGATTGTCCCCGATATTAAAGGGAGAGACCCAACATAGGGTGTAACAGACGGCGTAGTTTGCGATGACGGTAATGATAAAGTGTATTACGGTGGCCTTTGTGATACTCCAGGATTCCAGAGAGTAGACGGCGGAGCTGCAATTACCGCAAGCTCCCAAAAGCCCGGATAGTATGGCCTCTATCATAAAGGCCAAAAGGGGATTACCCACCCGCTTTGAAAACTCGGGTACCACCAGATAAAGCTTGCCGTCATTCATATCCGTGCTGACAAAAAAAGCCGTCAGGGAGATGCCTATTATCACCCCAAGGGCAAACCCTATAGATGCTTTTGTAATAACCCGGTTTCTAAAGCTCATAACATTACCCAAACAGAAAAAAAATATATATAATTCCTCAACTGATAAAAGTATACCAAGTAACATGGAAATATACAATAATCTGTGTGCATACGGTTGTTTTTTGTGTTT
>JAILKW010000054.1 GCA_024693455.1 Lachnospiraceae bacterium | reverse complement strand
TTATCATGAACTTGATGGGATGTTTTTGAAACTTGATATTTTGGGACATGATGATCCGTTGATCCTGAAGAAAATGTATGAGCTTACAGGCGTTGATTATGCAAAGATCACTCCGGATGATGATAAGGTCATGAGCCTGTTTTCAGATACTGCAGCATTGGGGATCTCACCGGAGGATATTGGTGGAGTGAGCGTTGGAACACTTGGCATTTCCGAATTCGGGAACAGCTGTGCGGTCAAAATGCTTGAGATGTTAAGGCCTTCTGCCTTCAGTCAGCTTGTTAAGATCGACGGCCTGCTTCACGGAACCGATGTATGGGAAGGAAACGCGAAGGAACTGATAGAAAGCGGCACGGCAGGTCTTGATGAATGCATAGGAACAAGGGATGATGTCATGCAGTATCTTTTGGAGCATGATTTTGACCGGGATGCTGCTTTCAGGATAATGGAGGCTGTACGCAAGGGACATGGTCTTTCAATAGTCTGGACAAGCGCGATGGAGGAGCGGAATATTCCGGATTGGTATATTAAATCCTGCAATAAGATCGGATACCTTTTTCCGAGAGCTCATGCTGTTTCCTACACATACATGGCATGGCTGACCGCGTGGTACAAGCTTTATTATCCGGAAGAATTTTATAAGGTGTACTTTGAGGTTAAGGGAAAAGCGTGTGGTGAAAAAAAGGATATCAGCGATGCCGGTCTGGTCGAGGAGAGGATAAGGGAGTATGAGAAAAAAGAGGGACTGTCAGCAACAGAAAGGAACTCGCTTGCAGTCCTCTATGTGGCAAGAGAAATGCATGCAAGGAGGAGGTGTTTATTATGACAGGAGCAGATTATCTCGTTGAGGTTATTGACAAAGTGTTTACAAAGAGAAGATCGAATGTTGATCTGGGAACACCAAGGATCGGAATGACCGTGGGTAAATGCAAAAACTGCGGAAGCCCGGCAAAGATCCGTCAGCCCTGGCTTTCAAAGATGGAAGTGGTTAACGATGACTGTTATCTCATCCATTGTTCCAACGAGGACTGCCACAACTATTACGGGATGGAAATAGGACTCGGTGAGCTGTACCTTGTGGATTTCATTGAGTGGGATGAGGAGTTTATTATCAAAGAGGAACCGGAGGACGGAGGTGATAGGGGGAAGATTATACGGTTTGAGGAGAGGGAGAAGAAACGCGGTTGAGTGATTATATTTACAGTATTATTTTCGATATGCTACAATGAAAAAACTTGAACAAAGTATCTAAAAATCAATGATATGGGGGTATTTGAAATATGGATGAAAAAATAAGGAATTTGGTGAAATATCTAATAAACGAATATGAGTATAATTATTATTTTTCTGGTGAAGAGATAAAAAATAAGGATTTTTTTGAGCAGGAATTTGTGAAAAGATGGGACAATGAGTTTCTGCAGGAAAAGATAAAAAATCCAATAATTATTGAGAGTGGTGAGGCGGGTTTTAATGGTGTTCAATTAATAGCCTTTGGTGGCTGTATTGGAAAAATAGATTTTGATGATGTTGATGCAGTATTCAGTTTGGATGAAAAGAAAAAGATAAGGGAATTCACAAAATATCTTTCTCCAAATCCCAAATATGGAGAGAAAAGTAAGTACTATGAAGTAAAATATCCTCGTAATTATAAAGAAAAGAATATAGATTATAAAAGACATGACAGATATATTCTTCCGGATAAGTTTATGTCTGATTATCCAGATGATGCGGAAGGGAAACCCAGACGAGAACAGATTGAGAAAATGCTGAAAAATAAAAAAATTGAGACTTTTCGCAATAAAAATTTTCTCGATATGGTCATATGTGCTGCATACATAAGATTTATGCGCAGAACTCATGCAAAAATAACAGATCTGCATGAGAGGAGTATACAGAGTATTATTGCCAGAAAAAATTATAACTTATACTATAAAAATAACATTAAAACCAGTTTGGTTGTTATTGATGTTGAATATAAGCACAAAATAAAAAATCAAAACGAAGAAAAAACCCCGTCAGTTGATTTTGTTGTATTCGATCGGGAGAACAAAAGTATAGGATTGATCGAATTTAAATATCAGGGAAAAAGTATGAATAAGGAGGACAAGAACAGTTTAAAAGACCACAATGAGGATTTTCAAGATTTATTAGGAGCAAAATCTGAAGTATTAAGCGAAATAAAAACTCATATCGATAGATTGAGTGATTGTGGAGTGATCAGTGATTTGCTTAATCCGGAAGATGAACTTTGTGAACTTTGGTGTGGCTTTTATTTTGTGAGTGATAATGACCGGAAAAGTGGTCGAAAAATCGATAATAAGTTTACACGAATGCTACTTGAAGAAAGGCTGAAATATGATTGCTACGACCAAATTGTTTCAAAACATGAAAAAGATTTGAAAGGGCTTGATAAGGTTAGAATCCAGAGTTCTAAACTGGAAGATATATGTGCAGACAATGATCAAAGTATAGAAATGGATAATAATGTTTGGAATTATGTTAAAGATAATATAATTGTTGAAAAATCGATCTTGAAATGGCGGAAAGGTCGATAGTGTAATTTGACAAGACCAAAACAATAAAAGAATTATATGATGACTTAAATAATAATTCAAGGAGAATCTGATGGGTGGAATACGAATATATCGGGGAGCGGATCAGATAGGTGGAATTGTTACGGAGATCAGTAATGGACAACACAGGATACTGATAGATTTCGGAGCAAATCTTCCGGGTACTAAGAATTCAAAACTGAGTGATGACGATCTTGTCGAAAAAGTTTTTGGTGAAAAAGCAGGTGCGTTTGAAACAGATGCTGTGCTGTTTACACATTATCACGGTGACCATACAGGTCTGAAAAACCGTATTCCTGAGGATGTACCGCTCTACATAGGCCAACTTTCAAAAGATATAATGGAGGTGATAGCAAAGCGTGTTGATTATATGAGGGAAAAGAATGGGCTTGATGAAGAACCGGAGATGCCTGTCATCAAACGAATGAATCCGTATTGGAACCTGAAGTCATGGAAAGATTTCAATGGGATCAAAGTTATGCCCCTTGTGTGCGACCATTCAGCCATAGATGCACATATGTTCATTATAGAGCTGAATAAGAAGAGGATATTGTATACCGGAGATTTCAGAGATCACGGAACTCCCGGGGAAGAAACCTTTGAGAAGATGATAAGAGAGATTGTTGGAAAGGTTGACATTCTGATTGTTGAAGGCACTATGGTTTCAAGGGAGGACGGAACAACTGTCAATAAAATCCGTACAGAGGAAGAACTTGAGAAAAGGGCAATAGAAATATTTAATGCTCATAAAGAAAATGTTGTGCTGGTATCATCCACTAATCTTGACAGTATTATGGGATTTTATCATGCAACTCCTGGTGACAAGGCTTTTTTATGTGATCCTTATCAGGCTGAGATCATGCGGCTTGCTATCAAAGTCAGAAATAAATATTTTCCGAACAAATACAGCTATAAGAAAAGGATATATGTTCTCTGCCCTGATGAAAATGAAATATATATGAAAGAACTAAAAAAATACAATAACAAGAAAACACATTGCGATTTTATGATGGCGAAACCATCAATTTATCTGGAAAAGGGCTTTGTGATGCTTGCAAGACCGAACCGTAATCCCTCGATTAAGTGTGGTCGATTTGAAGAACGTATGCAGCAGATGAAGGATCCCTTTATAACCTATTCCATGTGGGACGGATATCTTGAAGATGGAAAAGCTCCGGATAAGGCAATAGTGAATTTCGTAAAGAACCGAACAGACAAGGAACACATGGAACAGCTCCATGTCAGTGGACACGCTTATGTGGAAACATTACGAAAACTGATGGATATTACCGATCCGGATATAATTATACCAATGCATACTGAAAACCAGGATGCCTTTAAAAAACATAAATTGCTTACGAAGTATAGTGATAGAATACGGACAGTTAATGGAGATGAAATATTTGAAGTATAGGATATGATTTTTGTTATGCAGGTATGCGACACCAAGATGGCGCATACCTTTTTTCTATGTGTTATCATGACATTGTCACTTGAAAATCATTATACGAAAGGTGGTAAACCATGAAGGATCTCAGAGATATAAAATTAAAAATGGAAATGAATATAAAACTGAACTACGCACC
>JAILKW010000001.1 GCA_024693455.1 Lachnospiraceae bacterium | reverse complement strand
TATGACAAACTATACTCAGTCGGGGTACAAGCTCCGACTGAGTTAAACGCTCCGCGAGGATGCGCACGGATTCGGACATGAATTTGTCTGCTGAAGCAGACCCGAATCCGGCGCGCAAGACTCGCGAGCGAGTCTTGACATATATATAAAAATATAGCAAAATATATAAAAATGGCTTTTGCCTGAGGATACAGGCAGAGGTCATTTTTTTATTAAAAAAGTAAATGATAAAAAAACTTAAACAGGCTTGACATATATCATAAGGGCATGTGATAAATAATAGGTACACATTATATTTCAGACGAGATGACTCACGCCTCTAAGCAAAGCATAGGCGGGGGCAAGAGACCTTATCTTGGATGGAGATACCCTTATTCTAAACAAAGTATAGGTGATGAGGGAATATCGTAACGTTGTAACTAAAGTCAAAGCATTTAGGGAGAAAAAATGAAAAAAAGATTCAAAATACTATCATGTTTACTCAGTGCGTCTATTCTTTACACAAGCCTGTTTGCAGGAGCATATATTCCGGCAAATGCAGCTTATTCTTATAAACCGGAGGAGATCATGTATCTTTCCGGGATTAAAAAGACAGCTTATAAGGAAGGCAAAAGCTACACGCTTTATGATATAAACGGGGATTCGGTATCTGAACTTTTTGTAAGAAAAGCAGACGGGACAACAGATTTACTTAAGGTATTTATCTATGATAAAAAAACAAATAAGCCGAAAAAAAGCATTACGATAAAGAATGTAAAGAATGTTTACAGCAATGCGCTGGGTAAAGCCATAACCGTAGAAACCTTAAATAAAAAGAAAAGGATGTTTACGGATTATAAAATTGCCAAAAAAAGTCTTAAGAAGATCAAATCATCCAAACTTAAGAAAAAATCACTTGCAGATCAAAAACTTGTATTTATAGGTGATGATCAATGGGTGGATTCGACTGTAGTCGGTGTTGGATCCAGTATAAAAAACCCCGGATATGCGACAGATTTCCATCTTGCTTCAAATTACAAGTATATGTCAAAGGAACATATCGGGGATTCAATGCTAAGCGACGGAACCCTTAATCACATGAAAGAGGCTGTTGATGCAAATAAGAAGCAGCTTTTAAGCGACAGAACAAAATATACAAGCGACAATATACGCAGAGTACGTGATTATTATGATGTGCTTACCGATTGGGATAAGCGGGATTCCGACGGCATTACTTACGCAAAAAACCTTATTGACGAAGTATATAAGACAGGCTCGTTAGATGAACTTAGCAATGTTATCACGGACCCTGCGAAAGACCCTTTTGTACATCTTATCGGGTTTGAACTTCAGACCAATCCTTTGGATAATTCAAAATGGACGATAGATATTGTTCAGGAAGATTTTTCGGTAATACCAAGGGTATATAATGATGAAAATGCCTCAAAAGAAGACTATGATGAAGTACGTGGTGATTTTAAAAATAACGCGACTTACGTTCTCGGACGTTGTGGTTATACTAAAGAGCAGATAAAGACCATCTTAAATGAATGCTTTGAGACTGAGGATGCTTTTATTTCATATATAACATATGCGGATGATGAAGACAGCATCCCATATTATACTATTGATGAGATCTGCGGTGGATGTAAAAACTTTCCTTTAAAAAAGCTTCTTAATAATTTCGGGGCCAAAGATGGTATGGTTCGCAATCTGCGAGGAAACTTTTTGACCAAAGTAGACAACTACTATACCCAGTCTAATCTTTCAAAGATCAAATCATATATCATAGCCCATATGGCTAATACCGCTATTTCATATCTTGATCTTGAAAGTGAGGCGGTAAGCTACGGGTATTTTGATAACAAGACCGGTAAGGTAAGTGATTACAATAAAGATGAATTTAAAAAGAGTGTTGATAAAAACTCCGAGGCTCTGGTGCTTGACTCAGGAGATATTATGGGTGCTGCTATGGAGTCTGCCTATATGGAGTATTTTGTTGATAATAAGATAAGAGAGGATCTTACAAAGCTGGTTTATGAGATCAGGGATTCTTTCAGGGAAATTCTTGAAAATGAGACCTGGCTCTCGGATGAAAGCAAAAACAATGCTATAGAAAAACTTGACAATATGACATTTAGTGTTATGTCAACGGATGATCTTGTGGATACTTCCTATCTTGATATTAATAAAAATGAATCATTGTTTGAGATTTATGCAAAGCTTTATACAAACACACTCCGTCATAAGCTTTCTTATGCCGGAAAAGAAGTGGACAGAAATGCCTGGCAGTATGACCTTATGACAGGAACCATGACAAGTATTGACAACTGTTTTAACTTCCAGGATTTTAACAGAGTATTTATCTGCGCGGGATTTGTTACAGAGGATACTTACAGCCTTGACATGACAAAGGAGGAAAAACTGGGAAGGATAGGAGCTATAATAGGTCATGAGATCACCCATGGTTTTGATCCTACCGGTATGAAACATGATAAGTACGGGAATA
>JAILKW010000328.1 GCA_024693455.1 Lachnospiraceae bacterium | reverse complement strand
AGATGCCTTATATGCGCAGAGCTTTTTATATTCATCTTTTTGCAGATCTTCTTTTTTTAGCGCCCCTTTCTTGCCCATCAATTCTTCATAAGAAGGGATCACCTCTCCCATTACTTCTTTTGCGATAAGATCATAGGTATAGGCACCTGATAAGGGATCCAAAAGATATACTCCGAGGGAAAGATCCGCGATGTCTGCTTTCATATTGACCGGGTCCGTTTTATCAAGTCTTTGAAGCAATACATCAATAAGAACTTCGGAGAACTGTTTACATGCTTCTGAAACCGGGCTTTTTTCCTCACTGACAAGCCATTCACTGTCTTTGCCGCTTATCCTTGCAAGCATATGCAGTGTATCCTTTATATCACTCAGGCAAAGTATTCCCGAAGTGTTTTTTATTCTGTCTGAAAGCACTGAAAAAACACTGTCTGCATCCAGGACTTCTTTAGGTATAACGATAGTTTCTTTTTCGCTACTGAGTCCGATTTCGGAAATTTCATCAAATCCGAATTCAATATCAATTCCTATAACAGGTTCTGCGGATCTGAAAATACTGTCTATTTTATCAAGGACTCCTTCTTTATCCGCAACACAAAAATCAAGTTCTTCGGCGTCTTTACTTCCCTTGTTTTCAAATCTTGAAAGCAGATTTTTAAATTCCCACTCTCTGCAGATAAGAAAAGCTTCTTCAGTATATATGTCCGAAAGCACAGCTTCCTCAGCCGACCATTCCACATCTGCATCGGTCACTATCGTAGCAAGCTGCTTTGACAGGATCGCTGTTTCATATTCGGCTTTTAAATTTTTGGAAGCCCTCGGCGGCTTAAGCTCATCAACATGTTCATATGCGTTTTCCACAGAATGATATTCACTGATGATCGCCGTAGCTGTCTTTTCTCCGATACCGGTAACTCCCGGTATATTATCGGCCGTATCACCCCAAAGTGCTTTTACATCTATAAATTCAAGGGGCGTAACTCCCTTTTGTTCCTTTACGTCGGACGCATAATAATACTCTACTGTAGAGCCACCCGTTTTTGTCTTTGGAATTGCTATTTTTATATGATCGGAGGCCAGCTGCAAAAGATCTCTGTCTCCCGATACAACAGTAACCTCCATTCCTTCCTTTTCGGCTCTTTTTGAAAGAGTACCGAGTATATCGTCAGCCTCCAGGCCCTCTTTCATAACCAGTTTAATTCCCATGGCTTTAAGCAGCTTTTGTATCATGGGCACCTGCATCGTAAGTTCTTCCGGCATCTTATGCCTTGTCCCTTTATAGTCGGCAAACATCTTATGTCTGAAGGTAGGGGCATGAACATCGAAGGCTACCGTCAGATAATCCGGATTTTCATCATTTAAAAATCTTTGCATTATCGTAATGAAACCATATACGGCTCCCGTATGTTCTCCCGAAGAATTTGTAAGATCGGGAAGTCCGTAAAACGCCCGGTTCAAAATACTGTGTCCGTCTATTAACAATAATTTTTTCATTTTATATTTCCTTTGTCACTTCAAACAGCCATTCTCTTTCATCATCCGAAAGAAGAGGCGCAAGTTTTTCATAAACCGCTTTATGATAACTGTTTAAAGCATCCTTCTCGTATGTTGTAAGCATATCTGCCACTATCGCATCCCTCTCCATGGGGGCAAAGGTGAGATTTTCAAACTCATAGAATTGTCCGTATTCGGTCTTCTTATATGGAACACAAAGCAGTTCACTTTCAATTCTGATCCCGTACTTACCTTCAATATAGATTCCCGGTTCATCGGTTGTGATCATTCCGTATGAAAGAGGCACAATGTCATCCTGCTTCTTTGCCTTCCATCTGAAAGCATTGGGTCCCTCATGAACAGATAAGATATGACCGACTCCGTGGCCTGTTCCGCATCTGTAATCAAGGGCCTCATCCCAAAGAACTCCTCTCGACAAAACATCAAGGTTGTAACCCGATACGCCCTCCGGAAAACGAGCCGACAGAAGTCTCAAATGTGCACGCAGCACCATGGTATAATCTCTTTTTTCTTCTTCTGTCAGACTTCCGAGTGCTATCGTCCTTGTGATATCGGTTGTACCCGTTTTATAATGTCCTCCCGAATCCACAAGCAAAAAACCCTTTGGTTTAAGCTCACTGTAGGATTCCTCCGTAGCCGTATAATGCATCATGGCAGCATTCGGGCCGTACGCTGATATGGTTTCGAAGCTTTCATCCAAAAACTCAGGTGAAGCTGTTCTTAATTTATGAAGTTCCTTCATTGCGGAAAGCTCAGTGATATCTTCTTTTCCTATACGGCTTTTTATGCTGTAGATAAACTTTGTAACCGCAAGGCCATCCTCAACGTGGGCTTTTCTCGTATTGGCAATCTCAATATCGTTCTTCTTAGCCTTAAAAAGTGAAGTCGGATTATTTTTTATTACTGTTTTGCAGCCGTTTGGAAGCGATGTCACCAGTGCGGCATTAACGCTTCCTTCATCTATCAAAACAGTTGATATTCCAAAACCTTTTTTGACATCCTCATAAACATCTTCATATTCTTTGAGTTTAACCCCTGCTTTATCAAGATGTTTTTTGCAATCATCATCAAACGAAGAAACATTGGCATATAAAAAGGCATCATCATTGGCAAGTACGAAATAAGACATAAAAACAGGTGTGTTTTCTATATCGTCTCCTCTTAGATTAAGAAGCCATGCAATATCCGTAAGCTCCGATATTATGATCCCGTTACAATTTTCTTTTTCAAGTGCTTTGCGAAGCCTTGATATTTTATTTGACACGCTCTCCCCGGAATAATCGTCCGAGAGTATCCATACCTTAGAACAGGGAAGCGCTTCTCTCTCCTCCCAGATATCTGAAAGCAGATCTGCCATAGGACAGAGTCCGGCTTCATTTCTTTCCGCTATAGCCTCATATTCCTTATGTTCACTGTATGAAATAAGCTTACCGTCATAGCCTAAAGTATCACCCTTTTTAAGCTTATCTTTTAAATATTCCAAAACAGTGGGCACACCCTCTTCTCCCATCTCAAAGGTATGGGCACCGCTTCCTTTAATCTCGTTTTTTGCCTGAATAAAATAGCGGCCGTCTATCCAAAGTCCACTCTCGGACTTTGATACAACAAGAGTTGCGCTCTCTCCGGTAAATCCCGTAATATACCTGATCCCCCAAAAATGTGCACATACATACTCGGACATATGGGGATCGGAACTTGGCACTATATAAAAATCAATACCTTCATCCTGCATCTTATTTAACAATGCTTTTAAATTATTATCTGTCATCTTTCCTCCGTTTACTTTTCAAGTTTATCCACAAGCGAGTTTATCTGATCCGCCATCTTTGCAAGATCCTTGTTTGCCATGCCTTCGCAGCCGGTTATAAATCTCATCAAGCGCTCTCCGGCAGCGACAAGACGCGCAAATACATTGGAAGCTGCCTTCGAGGCTGCAGTCTTTTTGGTCTTGTCTACCTTGATACGGCTTCCTTCCTTTATCTTTTCTCCCGTAAGCAGGTCAAAGCAATCTCCCGAATACGGAGCTGTTGCATCAAAACCGGTTCTTTCCTGAACCGCTCCGGCAAATTTATCAACTATCGCATCATCGCCATGTACTATGAAAACCTTTTTAACAGGGGACTTAAATTCTCCTATCCATTTAAGGAGTTCTGTCCTGTCAGCATGTCCGCTGATTCCCGGCAGATTCTCTATACGCGCAGCAACATTGACTGTCTCACCGAAAAGATGAACTTCCTTTGCCCCGTTAAGCAACGAGTTTCCGAGTGTTCCCGGAACCTGGAATCCGACAAAAAGGATAGTACTTTTGGCCTGCCAGAGATTATGCTTAAGATGATGTCTGATCCTGCCGGCCTCACACATACCGGAAGCTGAAATTATCACCTTAGGGTGATTGTCAAAGTTGATCATTTTTGATTCATCGCTTGTTACCGCAACACGAAGTCCCGGAAAACCGATGGGGTTGATCCCGTTCGAGACAAGCGCTTCTGCCTCTTCATCAAAACATTCGCTTACGTTTTCGGAAAAGATCTGGGTAGCCTCCACCGCCAAAGGGCTGTCCATATAAACAGGGAAGTCCGGTTTAACATAGGTAAGCAGTTTTTCTTCTTTTATCCGTCTGATGAAATACAGTATCTCCTGGGTTCTGCCGACTGAAAATGCCGGTATTACAAGATTTCCGCCTATGGACAATGTCTCATCGATAACCTGAGCCAGCATCTTGGCAAAATCCTTGGGATCTCCGTGTTCCTTATCCCCGTAGGTCGACTCCATCAAAACATAATCGGCTTCAGTAATATACTCAGGATCTTTGATAAGCGGTCTGTTAGGCTTTCCGATATCTCCGGAGAATACAACCACCCTCTTTTCATTGCCCTCGCGAAGGGTTGCTTTTATGGAAGATGATCCAAGCAAATGACCGGCATCATAGAACTCGATCTCAATATTTTCAGCTACAACTACTTTCTGATGATAATGGCAGGGTACGAAAAGTTCCAATACTCCCTGCGCATCCTCCATGGTATACAGGGGCGCGATCTCCCCTCCACCTGCTCGCTTTGCTTTTCTGTTTCGCCACTCCGCTTCAGACTGCTGAATATGAGCTGAGTCTTTTAGCATGATATTGCAAAGATCACAGGTTGCAACAGTTGCAAAAATCTGTCCCCTGAATCCATGTGCATAAAGCAGGGGCAAAAGTCCCGAATGATCGATATGCGCATGCGTGATAAACACATAATCTATGCCCGAAGCAGCTACCGGTATCTCCTCTGTCTCATAAATATCCGGTCCCTGATGCATACCGCAGTCTACCAAAAATCTTTTATCACCTGCTTCAACATAATGACAGCTTCCTGTCACCTCGTGATCGGCGCCCAAAAAAGTAATCCGCATATTTTGTCCCCCTTTAAATATCAATTATTCTAAACCGAAGCGAAAGTCTCTCCCGCGAGTCTTTCGCTTCGGTTTCGGAATTATTTATATCTTTTATTTTACCATATTTATATAACTTCCATTAAACTATTTTACTATTTTTATCAATAAAATCAGTCATCCGAAAATCGAAGGGCCAAGACAAAAAAATCCCCACCTATACTTTGTCATAGGCAGGGATCTTTAACTTAATATATTATTCTTTTTTCTTAAGGAAGTCCGGAACCACTATATCCTTTTCTTTGATATTTGAAACAGGAGGTGTCGACGGACGGATTCCCTGAAGCGCAGATGCAGAAGGCGCTGCTGCTGAAGGTGCAGGCCTGTTAACCGGCGATGACGGAGTTGTGGGTGCTGAAGGTGCAGGCGCGGGATGAGGTATATTTACTGCAGGTCTGGGTGTGCCATTTACCGGCATACGAGCTGTAGGCTGGTAAGACATCCTTCCCATCATTGCAGATGACTTAGGTGTCTGTGTCTCAAGGCCTGTTGCAATAACAGTAACTTTTATCTCATCTGTCATCGTAGGATCTTCTTTTGCACCAAAGATAATATTTGCATTGGCTCCCGCAAGCTGTTCGATATAGCCTGCAGCATCTCTGGCATCCATAAGTGAAATATCTCCGCTGATATTAACGATAACATCACTTGCGCCATCAATCTTTGTCTCAAGAAGAGGTGAAGAAACAGCCTGCATAACAGCCTCGTTAGCCTTATCATCTCCCTTGGCAGCTCCAATACCGATATGTGCAAGTCCCTTATCCTTCATAACTGTAGAAACGTCGGCAAAGTCAAGGTTGATAAGAGCCGGAGTATTAATAAGATCCGTTATACCCTGAACCGACTGCTGAAGGACTTCATCCGCTTTACGAAGAGCTTCCTGCATGGGTGTGCGTCGATCAACGATCTCAAGAAGACGATCATTGGGGATGACTATCATTGTATCAACACTTGCCTCAAGTCTGTCAATACCCGAAAGTGCATTGACCATACGTGTATTGGCTTCGAAGGTGAATGGCTTTGTAACAACACCTACGGTAAGTATTCCCTGATCCTTGGCTATCTTTGCAACTACGGGTGCAGCTCCGGTACCTGTACCGCCGCCCATGCCGCAGGTAACGAATACCATATCCGCTCCCTTTACAGCAGCAGCAAGATCCTCAGCGCTTTCCTCAGCAGCCTGCTCTCCTCTCTCGGGAACACCGCCTGCGCCAAGTCCCTTGGTCAACTTCTCGCCAATCTGAAGAAGCGTCGGAGCTTTACAAAGATCGAGTGCCTGTTTATCTGTATTAACTCCTACAAATTCCACTCCACGGATATTCTCGTCTATCATTCTGTTTACGGCGTTATTACCACCACCGCCTACTCCGATAACAATGATCTTGGCACCGGATGTTTCTTCGTTATTGTTTACTATCTCCAGCAAGGCTCTACTCCTCCTTAAATCTCAATCCGTATTAGATATGTAAGAAACGCTTTAACCTAATTTTAAGCTTATATAAAAATACATATATCCACGGGTTATATAATATATTTTTTTTGACTATTTATCAAGGACTTTTATAAAAAACTTGCACAAATTATTTTTCTTCAAACACAATATCTGTATTTTCTTCGGAAAAATCTTCTAAATGTAGTACACCTGACTCCTTTTTGAGTTTGGGCAGAATGTACGAAAGTCTCCTCAACTTTTCCTCCAGATTAGTCTTTGTGCCCAACATAACATCTATTTTTTTTGATCTTATCATAATAGTTCCGTCAGACTCATCAAACTTGATAAGAGAAATCGGAATTCGCCTCGAGATCATGTTTTTATATATTATCGAAAGAGCTTTTGACCTTCCCGATGCTGTCTGTAGCTCTTTTCCGATAACGGAGTCCTTAACCTTAAGGCCCTGTGTTTCTATGATCTCATCTTTTTCGACTTTGGCCTCCGATATTTCTCTTACGATCGCATCCTCATCAAAATAGACATATTTATCACCCTCTGCAAGATAACCTGCGAGTTTCTTTTCCTTAACGGTAATAACAACAGTATTTCTTCCCTTAAGCTGAACCTTAACCTCATCTACAAAAGGAATATCATCCCGGGGACGAATCATATTTTTTACCACATTGTAAAGTCCGTTGTTTTTGTATTTGTCGTTAAGCACCATATCCTTTATTACCGCATCCGAATAAATGGTGCTTCCCTTCACCTCAACATTTTTAACTTTAAATATCTCTGAACTCAGAAGTATAAAACCCACCAAAACTATAACAAGGATAAGCAGGATATTTATAAGATAAAATTTGACGGGTGAGTAGGTTTTTTTAAATTCTATCATAAACTACTCCATAGGTATTCCTCTGGCCACCGAAAGTGCAATCCCAAGCTCCCATAAAAGAAGCATGACTGAAGTACCTCCGTAGCTTATCAAAGGAAGAATAACTCCGGTATTGGGCATGGAATTCGTTACAACCGCAATGTTTAGAATAACCTGTATTGCAAGATGGGCCATGATACCTAGCACCAAAAAAGACCCAAGCATATCTTTTGCGTGATTTGCTATATACAAAAGTCTCCATAAAAGGATCAGATAAAGCACTATAACACAGATCGCACCGAAAACACCGAGTTCCTCGCAAATGATAGCAAAGATCATATCGTTTTGGGCAACCGGGAGAACTCCGAGTTTTTGAACGCTTCCTCCAAGTCCCTTTCCGAACAAACCTCCGGCTCCTATGGCATAAAGCCCCTGCATAGTCTGAAAACCTTCATCAAAATCCTCGGGATGAAGCCATATCATTACTCTTCGTCCTCTGTATCCCGCCGCCATAATATAAAATGCTATAATGGCAGCTCCGCCTCCGGTGAGCATGGCAAAAACCTTTTTCTTTGGAGACGCCACAAAAAGCATAATGAAAACAATTCCCATGACAACAACCGCTGTAGAAAGGTTGGTTATGGCAATTGAAATAACAAGCGGTAACATCACAGCAAATGAAACTATGACAACAACGGTATTTTTCATCCTCTTCCATGTATCCGAAACCAAAGACGCAATAAATACTATCGCAGCAATCTTTGCAAGTTCGGAAGGCTGGAATGTTATGGGACCTATCCTAAACCATCTGCTTGAATCCGTACCCATATCGGTTCCGACGAAGTTAACCGCAACGCATAAAACAAGAGCGATGACATAAATCGGTACAGCAAATCTTGCCCATATCTTGTAGGGGATATAACTTATGAACATCATTCCCGCAAAACCGACAGCGGCAGCAGCCGCCTGTCTTTTAAGAAAATGCGCCGGATCGTTATAGAGTGTCGATGCCGTATAAGCACTGGTCGAATACAACATAACCAGACCAAATACAAGGATAAGTATTATCATTGCCAAAAGACCGTAGTCAAAATATTTAATTGTCTTTCTTTCCCCCTGATTATTCCGGGAGATCTTTAGCAAGCTTTTTGAATTCACGACCTCTTTCCTCATAATCGGCAAACATGTCCCAACTTGCGCAGGCAGGTGATAAAAGTACCGCATCTCCGGTACGTGCTGCGCTGTATGACATCAAAACCGCTCCCTCAAGAGTAGTAGCCATCTCGTAATTTGTAAATCCGTGTTTATCACAGCACTTGGCTATTGTTTGTGCCGTTTCTCCGATAAGTACAAGTTTTTTAACTCTTCCGGGGAAGGTCAAAACCCATTCATCATAGGTAGAACCCTTATCAAATCCTCCACCGATAAGAACAGTGGGACGTCCCATTGCAAGAACTGCTTTTATCGCAGCATCCGGATTGGTTCCTTTTGAATCATTGTAAAAAGCAACTCCTCTCTTGCTGCAAACATATTCGATCCTGTGTTCAACCGCTGTAAATCTTCTTAAGGTTCCCCTTATACTGTCAAGTGATACCCCAAGGGCCTCTCCCATGGCAACAGCCGCCATGACATTTTCAAAGTTGTGAGTACCAAGGATCTGAAGATCACCCGTATTTATGATAACAGTCTCCTCATCTCCCTTTCTTTCGATGATATCGTCACCTCTTAAGAAAAGTCCCTGCTTAAGTTCTTCTGAACTTGAAAAATACACCACTTTTGTTTCCAAAGTCTTTCCGAACTCTTTTAAGACAGGATCATCGTAATTTAAAACAACCGTATCTTTTTTAGTCTGATTTCGTACTATCGACTCCTTGGCCGCAATATAATTTTCCATGGTGTGATGACGGTTCAAATGATCTTCTGTGATATTAAGTATCGCAGATGCTTTGGGGTGGAAAGTATCTATGGTCTCAAGCTGGAAACTGGATACCTCAATAGCAAAATATGTGTCCACAGTAGATGTCGAAACTTCCCTTGTATAGGGAATGCCTATATTACCGACCGTCCTTGCGTCATTATAAAAATCATCGAGCATTTTACCGAGCAAAGATGTTGTAGTAGTCTTTCCGTTGGTTCCGGTTATCGCTCCTATATTACCTTTTCCAAAAACATAAGCTATCTCAAGCTCACCCGAAAGAGGCACATTTGCATTTTTCAGTTTCATCACATCCGGTGAATCAAGCGGAACACCGGGCGAAAGCACTGCAGCCGTAAGATTGGGAAGTTCTCCCTCCGGCAATTCGCAGCAATACACGGGAACCTCCGCAAGCTTCTGATGCTCAGTCCGAAATGAGACAGTATCTATATTTTTCCCATCATAGAGCACTACCTCCTGACCATTTTCGAGTAACATCTCTGCCGCTGAAATTCCGCTCCTTCCAAGTCCAAATACCAAATATTTTCCCATACCGGTCTCCTTTTTTATAAAGCAAAAAATGCTATTATTGCCATTACCAGTGTTATTGCCGTAAATACAGCAACTATTTTAACTTCACTCCATCCACCTTTTTCAAAATGATGATGAATGGGAGCCATTCTGAAAATCCTCTTCCCGTGAGTGATCTTAAAATAAGACACCTGAAGCATAACGGAAAGTACTTCCACAAAATATATAAGGCCTACCAAAAGAATAAAAAGCGGCATTCCCATCATATAGGCCATTCCGGACACAAATCCTCCGAGTGCCAGCGAGCCGGTATCACCCATAAAAACTTTCGCCGGATAATGATTAAAGAGCAAAAATCCAAGCAGGGCACCAAACATAGCCATACCCGCGCTTTCAACTCCCATTCCTCCGAGTTTTATGGAAGCCGCCGCAAAGAAAAGTGCCACTACCGCCGTTACGGAAGACGCAAGTCCGTCAAGTCCGTCGGTAAAATTTGTACCGTTAACTGTTCCTATAACCGCAAAGAACAGAAGGGGGATCCCCACCCATCCTATATCTACAGTATTTCCTCCCGTAAAGGGAATGATAAGTTTCGAAACCGAAACATCGGTAAAACTTTTAAGATAAAAGTAAAAGACTGCCGTAACAACTATCTGGAGCAAAAGCTTTTGCCAGGCCAAAAGTCCGTCCGCACTTTTCATGACAACTTTCAGATAATCATCTATAAAACCGATTATACCAAATCCAACCGTAAGAATGACTACCGGGATCACTCTCGGAAACCAATATGCCATCGCAAAGCAGCCGAGAATAAATCCGATAAGTATCATTATACCACCCATAGTAGGGGTTCCGCTCTTAGCCACATGTGACTCGAGATATTCTCTTTCTGTCTGTGATGCCTTAAGTTTTCTTAAGAACTCTATAAATTTAGGTCCGCTGACAGCAACAAAAGCAAAGGCAAGCACTGCGGGAAGTGCGAATTTCATCCAGACCATTTTATTCTCCTTTTTTCTTGGTTTTTATTCTTTCGACATTTCGATACGGAAGCACCTGTTTAAGTATATTTGACGTGATCTCCTGAGCGTATGAGCTGTGAGCCTGATCCGCAACCTTAGGTTCGTCAATGGTTGTATAAATAAGAAGCTCAGGATTTTCGGCAGGTGCTATTCCGATAAAGGATACAAGATATTTACCGTTCCCTCGCGGAAGTTTCTGTGCTGTTCCGGTCTTTCCGCCTACGGAATAACCTTCTACTGCCGCAATACTTCCCGTACCGTTTTCAACTACATTCCGGAGATATGAACGTATCTTAGCACTGGTCTCCTCCGAAACTGTCTTTTTAAGCACAACCGGGTCTATGTTTCTTATAACATTACCCGCAGAATCTTCTATCTTTTTAACAACTCTCGGCTGATAAAGATCTCCTCCGTTAACCAGTGAAGCAAATCCGGCCGCCAGCTGCACCATCGTCGTATTGAAGTTCTGTCCGAAAGAGTTGGTAGCCATGTTGACCTTGCGCTCCTTGAGCTGCTGTTTTGTAAAAACAAGTGTATCGGTTCTCGGCTCTCCCGGAAGATCTATTCCCGTCTTTTGACCGAAGCCGAATAAATGCTGATAAAACGCGAAATTATCCTCTCCTATCCTGTAAGACATCTGCATAAGTGCATCATTGCAGGAATCGGCAAGCGCATCGGCTATTGTCTCCACTCCGTGTCCGCTTCTGTTAACGCATCTTACCGTAACATTACCGGGGAATGTCTCACGTCCGTCGCAGACAAAGGTTTCTTTTCCTCCCAAAGCTCCGGTTTCAAGTCCCATGGCTACGGTAAACGGCTTGAAAGTAGATCCCGGCTCATAGGTATGTGAAACCGGAAAACTCTGCCAAAGACCGTTAAGGGCATCCATCTTTTCATCCTCATCCATCGCCGCCACCTTCTTCTTCGAAAAGGCAACTTCAAGATTTCTGGGATCCGTAACATCATATGTGGGGTAAGTTGACATTGCAAGTATCTCTCCGTTTCTCGGATCCATGATCAAAACCGCAGTGTTCTTGCTGCCTACCTTTTTATTCCACTTGATTATCTCCTTTTGTACGACTGTCTGAATATTTGTATCGATCGCAAGGATAATGTGTTTACCGTTTTCAGGCTCAACTACTGTAGCCTCAAGTGCGTTTTCTTCATTCTGATAACCGAAAGATCTGCCGTTAATGCCGTTTAAAGTATCGCTGTATTGGTATTCAAGTCCCGTAACTCCCTCATTTCCGGAAGCGGTAAACCCTATTATACCCGATGCCAGTGTGGGGTAAGGATACTGCCTTTGATATTCTTTTTCGAACCACACCCCGGCAATCTCTTTTCTGGTCTCCTTAGCTTCCATGATATCGCTGAACTTCCTCATGCTCTCGTAGGAAGTCTTCTTAAGCAGGATGATATACTGGCTCTTGGGCTTATTGCTTAATTCATTTCTTACCTGCTCCTCGGTTATCTCCGGGAAACAGGTTGTCAAATGCTTTATCGTTGTATCTATTTTTTCTTTATTGGTATCCGCATTTAAAACGCGGCAGTCGAGAATAACATTATAAACGTCAACCGAGGTAGCAAGCACGGTACCTTTTGCGTCTATAATATCTCCTCTTTTGTAAGGGATGACCGAAGAGTTATACTGTTGCTGTGAGAGGACTATTTTTTTATACCTCTCACCACTGGTATTTTCTATATACATCAGTCTCCCGATTAACGCGATAAAGAGAACGCAGATACCTCCGAAGACAAGTATGAGGCTTCGCTGCATTCTCTTTAAAATTCGTTTTTGTTTTTTTGAATTATTATCTTTTCCTTTGTCGGATCCTCTGCGCATCATATACTAATCCAAAACCTCTTTGTATTGACTCATATAATCTTCGTCGTCCATAGTATAATACACGATTTGACCCTTGTTTGCATAGACCATTCCAAGTTTTTTTGTAGCAATTTTTTTAATGCGGTCAAGACTGGTCGTTGTAGCTATCCTGCTTTCTGTTGCTGCATTTTGTGCTCGCAAATTGCTAAGTTCCTTGGAAACAGTACCGATATTCTTCATACTTGTTGTTATTCCGTTCTGAAGATAAATATATGAACAGAAATAAGAGCCGAAAACCACAAGTCCGATGAGCAGCTTTATGGAATTGAGTCTGTTCCTGCGAAGAGTCCTTGCATTTATCTTTGCCTGTTCTCTTTTTTTCTTTTCATTTTCCTCGCGTCGTCTTTCTTCAAGTTCCTCGTACTCAGGAAGCGTCATTATCTTATGTGCCGCACTGCCGCTCTCATACATGTAGTTTTTGATCTCTTTCAAAAATGTCACCTGCCCTTCTCGAAGACCCGGAGCTTTGCGCTCCGCGATCTGCTGTTCTCATTTAGTTCTTTCTCACAGGGAGTTATTGGTTTTTTTGTAATAACCTTACCCTTTGATCTGTTTCCACATACACAAACCGGAAAATTCGGTGGACATGTACATGGGTTTTCACATTTTTTAAAAGCATTTTTTACTATCCTATCCTCCAGGGAGTGGAAAGTTATAATGCAAAGCCTTCCGCTTGGGGAAAGCAGATCTATCATCTCTTCTATATGATCCGATAGGACCGTAAGCTCACGATTAAGCTCTATACGAAGTGCCTGATAGGTTTTTTTTGCCGTATGACCGCTTTTTCTCCGCTCTTTTGCGGGATAAGCGGAATCAATTATCGAATTCAGCTGACCAACCCTTACGATCTTTTCGCCTTCACGCGCTTTAACTATCCTTTTTGCGATGGGTGCGGCGAATTTTTCTTCACCGTACTCTCTAAGGATCCGGATCAGATCCGCTTCAGAATAGGTATTGACTATGTCTGCTGCGCTCATCGGATTATCCTTATCCATCCTCATATCAAGGAGGGCATCTTCTGCCATATAGGAAAACCCTCTGCCCGGGGTATCAAGCTGATATGATGAAACCCCAAGGTCCAGCAGAATACCGTCAACGCTTTCTATTCCGAGTTCCTTAAGCCGCAGTGCCATATGCTCGTAGTTATCTTTTATCACTGTAACCTTTGCATAAGGCGATAGCCTTTTCGAAGCGGCCTGTATAGCATCTTCATCCTGGTCTATACCGATCAGCCTGCCTTTGTCCAGCCTCTTTACGATCTCTGAGGAATGCCCGCCGCCGCCAAGTGTGCCATCCACGTAAATCCCGTCCGGTCTGATCTTAAGACTTTCTATTGTTTCATCAAGCATTACCGAGTAATGCTTAAATCCTGCCGTATCCGTCATATTGAAAGCCCCAGCTGGGAAAGATGTTCTGCAACTTCCTCCATATCGTCAAAGCTGCTTACCTTTGCCCATTCTTCCTTATCCCAGATCTCTATCCTGTTAAGATTACCGGCAAATACAACATCCTTTTTAAGTCCCGCAAACTCTCTTAATGTTCCGGGAATGAGTATCCTGCCCTGCTTGTCTACCTCGCAGGTGGCAGCTCCGCCGAAGAAAAATCTGGCAAACTTACGGCTGTCTTTGTCCATAGAACCGTTTTCTCTGAATTTTTCCTCCACCTTCGACCACTCGGAAAGCGGATATCCGTATAAGCATCCGTCAAGTCCCTTGGTAACAACGAACTCAACACCGAGCTGTTCTCTGAACTTTGCAGGTACTATGAGTCTGCCCTTTGCATCTATGCTATGTTCAAATTCTCCCATGAACATGGGCAGCTCACCTCCCTCCACAGCAATCTTTTTCGTGGGGATGTGTACCACTTTGCTCCACTTCCTACCACTTTTATGTTAATTTTATACTTCTTACCCCTTGATTTCAAGGACTTTTTTGGTATAAAACACTGTAAACAAGCGTGGTTTCGCGGTGGAGCAAAATCCCAAATAAAAAAACCACAATATCTTGTGGTTTTGTTAAATATGCTCCGTAAATATAGAAAACATCGTGTATTTTATGCAATTTTCACAAAGTTTTTATCTTATTTTTGTAAGGTATTTTGGGCGATTCGAATATCTACTCACCCTTTTTCTTGCTTAGCAAAATACGTCTGCTTTGAATAAAATAAAATATTGAAACGACTACACATACGGCAGCTACTACCTGAGAAACCGGCACTCCGATCGCAGGAAGCTTAAGCTGATCCGTTCTCATTCCCTCTATCCAGAATCGTCCGATCCCGTACAATCCCAGATATCCGAAAATAATATCTCCGTCTGCTTTCTTTTTTTGTTTAAATAAATAAAGAATGATAAATGCGCCCAAATTCCAAAGAGATTCATAAAGAAAGGTGGGATGAACCAAAATAGTGTCGATGTCATCCACAGTAACCATATTGCTCAGCATGACCTCATTTATATCACTTTGATCTCTAACCGATGAAACAGGCAGCTGCATGGCAAAAAGTCCGTTTGTATATCCTCCGAACACCTCTCTGTTGAAAAAGTTGCCCCAACGGCCGAATATCTGTCCTATCAAAACCGCAAGTGCCGCTATATCAAGGAACTTAAAAACCGGAATATTCTTTTTCTTTGCGATCACACAAATTGCTATGAAGCCTCCGATTATACCGCCGTAGATAGCAAGTCCGCCTCCTCTTAGGTTAATGATCTGGATCAGGTCATCTTTATAATCATCCCAGGAAAAGATCACATAATATATTCTGGCTCCGAGTATTCCTATTATTATCGCCCATATAAAAAAATCCGTAATATCCTCTGAGGCTATACCGTCTTTTTTTCCTTCTTTTAAAATAAACGCAAAGGCTACGAGCATTCCGATCGCAATAACGATTCCGTAAAAAGCAATCTCAAAACTTCCTATATTAATGTGTCTGCCTACATGTTCAAACGTGATATGAAGGTTGGGAAATGCAATTGAATCCTCATACATTGTTTCCCTTCTCCTTTTCTCTCTCCCGTTTTGCCTTTTCTTTCTTTTCCTTACGCTCCTTTTCCTTCTGTTTTCTTTCAAGGAGCTGATATATTTTTATGCGAAGGGAATCATTGCCCTCCATACCAACAAAAATGCATCCGTACTCATATTGACCGTTTTCCGCATTGGCTTCATTTTCCTTGGCTCTTACTATCTTAACGATTACGTTAACCCTCTCTTTTGTCCAAAGAACCACTTTCCCGGTGAGAAGTTCACCTATGCGAAGCCCCTCATTACATATAAATCCAAGCCCGTCCGAAGATACATCCGTCACCTCAACTTCGACCGGTTCCTGAGGACCCTCGCCATAGTTACCGACAATCGAGAGTTTTACGTTCTGGGACAATTCAGATCTTCTGTAAAGTCTCTTTTCTTCCATTTATACCTCCGATCAAATAATTATCATGGCATCTCCAAAGGAGAAAAATCTGTATCTTTCCCTTACAGCCTCCTCATAGGCCTTTATAATCTCATCCCTGCCAACAAAAGCCGAAACAAGCATGATAAGAGTGGATTCAGGCAGATGAAAATTGGTTATAAGAGCATCTGTTACCTTAAACCTGTATCCGGGATAAATAAATATATCGGTGTCATCGCTACCTGCATGTACGATACCGGACTCATCAGCAGCGCTTTCAAGTGTCCTGGTACTCGTTGTTCCAACGGAAATTATCCTTCCGCCGTCTCTTTTTGTTTTGTTTATAAGCTCGGCAGTTTCCTCAGTGATCTCATAATGCTCGGTGTGCATGGTATGATTACGAAGATCGTCCTCTTTGACGGGTCTGAATGTCCCAAGTCCAACATGAAGGGTAAGTTCTGCAATGTTAACACCCTGCATTTTTATATCCTCAAGGAGCTCTTTTGTAAAATGAAGACCTGCTGTGGGAGCTGCTGCTGATCCTTCGTATTTGGCATAGACCGTCTGATACCTCTCCTTATCGGAAAGCTTATGGGTAATGTAGGGAGGAAGAGGCATCTCTCCGAGTGCATCAAGAACCTCTTCAAATATCCCTTCAAATTCAAAATCCACATATCTGTTGCCATCGGGAAGAACTTCAGTGATCTCTCCCTTAAGTCTGCCGTCTCCAAAGCTGACTCCGGCACCTTTGCGAAGTTTTTTCCCGGGACGAACAATGCACTCCCATCTTGTGTCCGTAATCCTTTTCAGCAATAGGATCTCTATGGCCCCGCCCGTTCCTTCCTTTTCGCCAAGAAGTCTTGCGGGAATTACTCTTGTATTGTTAATTACAAGACAGTCACCTTTTTTAAGAAAATCTCCTACTTCATAAAACCTGTGATGACTGAAGGCACCTGTCTTTTTATCAACATGCATCAGTCTCGAATCAGATCTTTTTTCAAGAGGATCCTGTGCGATAAGTTCCTCGGGAAGTTCATAATAATAGGAAGACCTTTTTAAAAGATCCATCATGCTCTTAAGTTGATACCGATATCGCCGAGAGCCTTAAGTATACGCTCCATAGCAGATGTGATATCCGCCTCCTCAAGATTTTTATCCTTTGCCCTGAAAACGAGCGAATAGGCCATTGATTTATAACCGGAAAGAACCTGAGCCCCTTCGTAAATATCGAAAAGCTCATAGCTTTCGAGATAAGCTCCTCCCTTGTTTTCAAATACTTCCTCGATCTGTCCTGCAAGTACATTCTTGGGTACTACCATGGAAATATCTCTTGTCGCAGCAGGGAAATTAGTAATTCCTTCATATTTAATATCAAAAGTTGCATGCTTGCAAACATTCGGTATATCAATAACAGCTACATATATCCTTTCGCTGACATCGTAATTTTTTGCAACCAGAGGATGTATCTCTCCGAGGAAACCAATGCAATCCCCTTCATATGAGATCTTCGCCTTGCGTCCGGGATGCAGGAAGGGATAATCCTCATCCGGATCATATTTAAGTTTGCCTGAAATTCCCGCTTTACCAAGGAATTCTTCAACCACACCCTTCATGTCAAAGAAGTCTCCTTCTCCGTACATACCAAGGGTAAGTGTCATCCTCTCATCCGGAAGTTCTGTAAGAGGAAGTGATTTAGCTATATAAACATTTCCAAGTTCGTAAAGTCTTACGTTCTTGTTTCTTCTATGTATATTTGTTGAAAGAGAAGAAAGGATTCCGTTTAACGAGATCGTTCTCATTACAGAAAAATCCTCTCCCAAAGGATTTGAGATCACAATGGCATTGCGAAGCTTATCCTCCGCCGGAATAAGCAGCTTATCAAATACCTTGGGACTTTCAAAGGAATAGCAGTATGCCTGTGAAAATCCGCAGTATTCGGAAACATCCCTTGCCATACTGCAGATCTCCATTTCAAAGGTACGGCCGCCTGCAGTAGCCGCTCCGCTGGGAAGCGTGGTTCCTATCTTGTCATATCCAAAGAATCTTGCAACCTCTTCAGCAAGATCGGCGTATGAAAGTATATCCTGTCTGAAAGTAGGAATAGTAAGGGTACGGGCATCCTTATCATACTTAAACTCAAGACGTTCAAAATAGGAAAGCATCTCCTCTTCGGAAATATCCGTACCAAGAAGAGCGTTGTATTTTTCAGGTTCAAAAGGAAGGACCACCGGCTCATTAACATGGGGATAGATGTCAACACATCCTCCTACGACTTCTCCGGCTCCTATCTCTTCAACAAGAGCACAGGCACGGTTAATGGCATCCATTGCATTATTGGGATCAAGTCCTTTTTCAAAAATACCGGATGACTCCGTTCTCATACCAAGTTTTTTGGCGCTTCGTCTGACATTTGCGCCGTCGAAGCAGGCTGCCTCAAAAAGCATGGTCGTAACATTATCCGTGATCATGGAATTTTCTCCGCCCATGATACCTGCAAGCGCTACCGGTTTCTTTCCGTCACAGATCATAAGCATGGTATCGTCAAGCTCATGCTCCTGTCCGTCAAGAGTTACAAACTTATCTCCCGCAGCAGCATTTTTGACAATTATCTTTCTGTCCTCTATGGTATCAAGGTCAAAAGCATGCATGGGCTGACCGTACTCGATCATTACGTAGTTTGTAATATCCACTATATTATTGATAGGTCTGATACCAAATGAAGCAAGGCGTCTTTGCATCCATTCGGGTGAAGGCTCTATCTTTATATTCTTAACCACTCTGCCAATATATCTCTTGCAAAGTTTATCGTTTTCTATTGATACACTTATATAATCCGAAGCATTCTCATCATTACCTGTAACAGGCACTTCAGGCGGATTGAAAGGCAGTCTGAAAGTAGCTGCGGCTTCTCTTGCAATACCGAGAACCGAATAGCAGTCCACACGGTTGCTGGTGATCTCATATTCGGTTACCACGTCATCAAGTCCGAGATAGGACACAGCATTCTCTCCTATAGGCGCATCCTCAGGAAAAATATATATTCCGTTTTCGGGAGCAAGGGGATACATATCCCTTGTGCTTCCAAGCTCCTCAATAGAGCACATCATTCCGAATGACTCTACTCCGCGAAGCTTACCCTTTTTAATCTTTATTCCACCGGGTGTTCGGCTTCCGTCATGACCACCGGCTACTCTTCCGCCGTCTCTTACTACAGGAACAACCGCTCCCTCAAATACGTTTTCAGCTCCCGTAACTATCTGTATAGTCTCATCACCCACATTAACCTGACATACAACCAGTTTGTCAGCATCCGGATGAGGCTCGATCTTTTCAATCTTTCCGATCACTATTTTATCAAGATCAGCATCCTGCTCCTCAAAAAATTCCACCTTGCTTCCCGAAAGAGTCATTGCGTCCATATACTCCTTGGGAGTAACATCGAGTCCCGGAACAAGTGCTTTTATCCATTTACCTGAAGTCTTCATTGTTAATATATCTCCTTTTTATGTACTGCTCTTTTTAAACATTGTCTTTAGTCGTTTTGGTTAAAACTGACTCAAAAATCTGACATCATTTTCATAGAGCAGTCTCATATCGTCTATTTCATATTTAAGTAAAGCAATTCTCTCGAGACCTATTCCGAAAGCGAATCCACTATACACATCAGGATCGATACCGCTCATCTTAAGTACCTTGGGATGAACCATTCCGCAGCCGAGGATCTCTATCCAGCCCTCTCCCTTACAGAATCGGCAGCCCTTGCCTTTACACTTAAAGCAGCTTACATCCATTTCGGCCGAAGGCTCGGTGAACGGGAAATGATGGGGACGGAATTTGACCTTGGTATCCTCTCCGAACATCCTCCTTGCAAACTCCGCAAGTGTTCCCTTAAGATCCGCAAGTGTAACACCCTTATCTATTATCATGCCTTCTATCTGATGGAAAGAAGGGGAATGTGTTGCATCCACTTCATCAGAGCGGAAAACTCTTCCGGGTGCGATCATTCTGATGGGAGGCTTCTTAGACTCCATAACTCGAACCTGTACTCCCGAAGTCTGTGTACGAAGAAGGATATCTTTTGTTATATAGAAAGTATCCTGTTCATCTTTTGCCGGATGATCGGCAGGAATATTAAGAGCTTCGAAGTTATAATAATCCTTTTCAACCTCAGGTCCGCTTACAACCTCATATCCCATACCGATAAAGATCTTTTCAACTTCTTCAAGCGCTATGGTATTGGGATGTCTGTGTCCGATATTATTCTTCTTTGCGGGAAGAGTAACATCTATTTTTTCAAAAGAAAGGCGGCTTTCAAGTTCCTTTGCCTCAACAGCTGCTTTAGCCTGCATAAGCTGCTGCTCGATCTGGCTTCTTACATCATTAACCATCTGGCCAAAAGCCGGGCGATCTTCGGGAGCAACATCCTTCATTGACTTAAGGATGGCAGTAAGCTCACCCTTTTTCCCCAAAAAACCGACTCTTATATCATTAAGCGAGTCTGCCCCTGTAGCTTCCTCAATCTGCTTTCTTGCCTTTTCCTGAATCTCTTTTAATTTTTCTTTCATGACAAATACTCCTAAAGATTAAAAATCCAAGTCTCACTCGCGCCCCGCCTACTTTTTCCCGGAGGCGGGGCATCTCTTCTGAGATATACCTATTCAGAATAAATTTTTTTATACTTATTGTCAAGATTTCTTTGTATTCTCGGGTTGTACGGTCCAGCTGCAGCGGCACTGAGATACGGATCACAGTCTCCACGCAAGTCCATACCAAAAATAAAAATCGCTTAAACCCTCACAAGGTCTAAGCGATTATATTATCACTACTCTAAGTTAAAGAATCCCGGAACTTCTGGACTACCCTGCTCAGGAATCGTACATGCTTTTGCATATGTTTTATCTACCTGCACATTTTGTGACGCAGAACTAAATTTATTCGCAAACAATCTTAACAATGCATCACATCCACTAAACATATCTGTACTCTTAACCGATTCGCCAAGTGACGTTGACCAGTCTGTTCCTTCTTTTACAGG
>JAILKW010000295.1 GCA_024693455.1 Lachnospiraceae bacterium | reverse complement strand
ATGAGTATCAGCCGGAGCCTGCTTGCGATGATGGGATCCGAGATTTCTGTAGAGAGTGTTTACGGAGAAGGTTCAACCTTTAGTTTTTCATTAAAGCAGGAGGTTGTAAAGTGGAATCCCATAGGAGATTATAAGGCATCGCATGATGAGGGTGTTTTACCCGGGAAGCAGTATAAAGCAAGTTATACGGCGCCCGAAGCCCATATTCTCATAGTAGATGACAATCCTATTAATAATACGGTTTTTGCAGGGCTTTTAAAGACAACCGGCATCAAGATCGATACTGCTACAAACGCCGACAGTGCAATAAAAGATACATATAACAATAAGTACGATTTGATCTTTCTCGATCATATGATGCCCGGAAAAGACGGAATTCAGGCGCTTCATGAGATAAGATCCAATGCAGATAATCCAAATCAAAAGACACCGGCAGTCTGCATTACTGCAAATGCCATTGCTGAGGCAAGAGAGGAATATCTGGCTGTAGGTTTTGATGATTATATGACAAAACCCGTAGATCCGGACGTCCTTGATGGGATGATCCTTAAATATCTACCAAAGACGCTTGTTAATATGGGCGCTCAAATAGAAGAAGAGATCAGTGATGAAAATATACCGGAATCTGTTGCCGGACTAAGAGATTATGGGATAGATATTAATGCGGGTATAAGACACAGCGGGTCGATAGATATGTATATTGATCTTCTAAAGATCTTTCACAGAGCTGTGGATGATAACGTAAAAGAAATAAGCCGTTTGTATGAGGAAAAAGATTATAAGAATTACACTATCAAGGTTCATGCATTAAAAAGTTCCGCAAAAACTATTGGTGCATTAAAATTTGGAGAAAAGGCACAGAGGCTTGAAGATGCCGGGAAGGCACAGGATATAGATTATATTCAAAACAAAAATGAAGGCTTCATCAAAGAATACAAAGCTTTTAAAGAACTCTTGTCCGGTTTAAATACCGATGAAAGCGGTAAAGCGGATAAGCCTGAAGCAGATGAGTATATGATCAGTGAGGCGCTTAATAGTATTTTGATCGCTGCACAGGATATGAATTGTGACAGGCTTTTTGATATTTTTGATGAACTGGATGGATACAGTATTCCTAAAGATCAGACAGAGTTATTTGAAAAGCTTCGTAAGGCTTCGGATAATTTTGACTACAGCACTATTGTCGAATTACTTGAACATTCAGACAGTTAACTCATTTTGATGACATTGAAACTCTGTAATCAGTCGGAGATTGGCCGGAGATTTTTTTAAAGGCTTTTGAGAAAGTGAAAATATCACTGTATCCTACCAGATAAGCAATGTTTTGGACAGTATCATCGGTTTCCTTTAAAAGCTGCATGGCTTTTTTCATCCGGTATTTTATAAGGTAACCCTGTATGCTGTTTCCCGTGGCGTTACTAAAGAGTCTTGACATATAACTTCTGTTCAGACCGCAGAGGTCCGCTATCTGTGCGATAGTGATAGGCTCTGAATATTTGAGCTGAATTATTCGTATGATACGGTGGACATGGTCAATGCCCGTGTTCGAATGTGATGTATCGCGATGTATTGAAGTAGACGTGATGTGGTCCATAATTTCATAAAGTTTTGACATGCAGTATAGCTCCCGATCTCTACCGGCATTTAACATATTGTAGAGGTCGTATAACGGAGACTTTTTTGCATCTGAAATAAAAATAGGAGAGTCGGCATTTATGCCGGCTTTTTTCCATATATCGGGAAGCCTTGATCCGCCTACGTGAAGCCAAAAATATGACCAGGGCTCATCCTTGTCCGCTATATAAAATGCACGTTCTTTTGCAGGTATAAGAAAACCCTGCATTGTATCGACATTAAATTCTTTGTTTCTTATTACAAGTTTCCCTTTTCCCGCAAACACAAAATGAAAAATATCTCTGGTTCTTGCAACCGGTCCGTAAGAATACAACGGGGGACAGGCAAAGTTACCTATCTCATATAAAGAGAAATCATTTGATCTTTCGTAATCCAAAAAAGCATGGTCATCATAACGTCCTTCAGGTAAAGATTGTTCGATCATATAAACCTCCATTAAGAAGTCACATAATAACAAATACAAAAAACATTGTAACATATCATAAAAAGAATGAGAAGCGTATATTATGTCTTAGCAAACAGCTGCTGTTAGAAAAATTTGAATCTTTACAAAGAGAGGTGTAATCATGAAAAAAAAGGTTTTAGCAGTTTTAATGTCAGCGATCATGGCAATGTCATTTGCAGCATGTGGGGGCTCATCCAATACGGCAACAGAGGGCACAGCATCAACAGAATCCTCAGCAGAAGCGACAACAGAAGCATCAACGGATGAGATAAAGATAAATATTTGGGACAGTAATCAGCAAAAGGGTATCCAGACCATAGCGGATAAGTGGTCAGAGACTTCCGGAGTCAAGGTTTCGGTAGAAGTAGTTGACTGGGATAATTATTGGACACTATTGGAAGCAGGTGCTTCAGGTGGAGAAATGCCGGATGTATTTTGGATGCATTCCAACACAGCACAAATGTACATGGAAAACAACGTACTTTTAGATCTTACGGATTACATCGCAAATGATAAAGCGGTAGATCAGTCTAATTACTATGATGGTGTTTGGAATCTTTATCAGAGTAACGGAAAACAATATGCTCTTCCCAAGGATCATGATACTATAGCTCTTCTTTACAACAAGGCTATTTTTGACAAATACAAAGTGGAGTATCCCACTGAGGACTGGACATATGAGGATATGTATGAAGCCGCAAAAAAGATCACAGAAGACTCAAACGGTGATATATACGGAATGGCAATGAATACTTCCAATAATCAGGATGGTTGGTACAATCTTGTTTACGCATACGGCGGACAGGTTATAACAGATGATCATAAGGGTACTACCATTGCATCGGAAGAAGGAAAAGCCGGAATGGAAATGATGAGAAAGCTTTTAAGCGTAGGTGCACCTCAGTCTGTAGTTGCAGAGACAGGTACGGATTCACTTTTCCAGTCAGATAAAGTTGCTATGATCACTCAGGGTTCATGGATGATAAACGCATTCTATACAGCTGAGCATCATGATGATTATGCGTGGGCTATCATGCCTTATGCCGACAGAAACAACAATGGCAGCTGCGACAGTGATGAAAGATGGTCTGCATATAACGGACTCGGATGGGCTGCAAATGCAAATACCAAAGATCCCAAGTCATGTTACAGTCTTATCTCTTATTTCTGCTCAGAAGAAGGACAGAAGATGCAGGCAGAACTCGGAGTTACAATGGGCGGAATGAAGGGTGTATCGGAAGCTTTTTCAGGTGCATTTGAGGGAATGGATGTTTCCGCATTTAACAAGGTTGAAGAAGAAGGAAATCTTTTCTTCAGACCTTATACAAGAAATACTACAGTTTGGGAAGATGCTCTTCAGCAGGCCGGCGCTTTCTTAGATCCCTGGCAGGATCCGTCAAATCCTGAACTTATGTCTAAGGCTTGCGATAATGCACAGAAGATAATAGAGGATGCAATAGCAGCTGAATAGAGGAGAACGTCTTATGAAGGAGAATGCTAAGAAAAAGATGTCTATCGGCAAAAAAAAGGAAGCTATATGGGGGTTGGCATTCATTGCGCCTACTATGATAGGACTTTTCGTACTTAACTTTTACCCCATGATAAATACGGTTTATCAATCTTTTTGTAAGACAGGAGATTTCGGGAGAGGAAATATATTCGTGGGGCTGGCTAATTATAAGGCAGTCCTTACGGATCCCATAACCTGGCAGGCTCTTTGGAACACCGTAAAGTATTCACTTATTGAGGTTCCTTTAGGTGTAACCATATCCATGCTTCTGGCGGTTTTGCTTCAGCAAAAGATCATAGGAAAATCATTTTTCAGAACGATCTTCTTTTTACCCATGGTGTGTGCTCCTGCAGCGGTAGCTATGGTGTGGAAATGGCTCTATAATCAGCAATTCGGACTTTTAAATAATATTTTTCATACAGATGTGGCATGGATCTCAAATCCGAACATCGCGTGGATCAGCGTAGGCGTGATAGGAGTTTGGTCGATAATCGGATACAATATGGTACTTTTCATAGGCGGGCTTCAGGAAATTCCAAAAGATTATTATGAAGCAGCAGAGATAGACGGAGCTACGGGAATAAAGCAGTTTTTCCATGTAACTGTACCGCTTCTTTCTCCCACAACATTTTTTATAGTTCAGACACGTATAATCGGAGCGCTTACAGTATTTGACCTTATGTTTATGGTAATGGATAAGACAAATCTGGCGCTAAACAAGACACAGTCAATTGTTTATCTGTTCTATACACAGGCATTTACAAACGGAAATCGCGGTTACGGTGCAGCGATAGTAATGGTACTTGTGGTCTTTATTATGATAGTGACATTTATACTTCAGAAGGCTGAAAAGCGCTTCGTGTTCTATAATTAAGGAGGATGGGATGTCAGATTCGAGAAAAAACAATATGGTAAGAAAGACCATAATATATGTCATCCTTGGTATTATGGTCATTATTATGATGGTACCCTTTGTTTGGATGGTGCTTACCGCCCTAAAAACCAATCAGGAGGCGATCTCGGTTGATCCGTTTTATATCTTACCGTCATCCGGATGGCATTGGGAAAACTTTAAAAAAGTATGGGAAACCTATAATTTTCCCACCTTATATTTAAATACCATACTTATGATAGTGCTAAGAGTAGTCTGTGCATGCCTTACGGCCACGATGGCCGGATATGCATTCGGAAGACTGGAATTCCCCGGGAAGAAGATATTATTTTCGCTGGTGCTTATACAGATGATGATCCCGGCTCAGATTTTCATAATACCTCAATACCTTATGGTATCAAAACTTGGATGGACTAACACGGTAATGGGACTTTTATTCCCCGGAATGGTTACGGCCTTTGGTACCTATCTTTTAAAAACGGCTTATCAGGGGCTTCCGAGGGATTTGGAAGAAGCGGCCAGAATAGACGGCTGCAATATAGGACAGACATTTTTATATGTAATGCTGCCGCTTACCAGATCGGGAATGATCTCTTTGGGAATATTTACAGCGCTGTTTGCATTTAAGGATCTTATGTGGCCTATGATCGTTTGTACTAACAGTGATACTACCACTCTTAGCGCGGGACTTGCAAAAATGCAGGGACAGTATGGCAGTGATTATCCCAGCATGATGGCGGCCGCAGTTCTTGCGATAGTACCTATGATAGTTATATATATTATTTTCCAAAAGCAGTTTGTTGAGGGAATTGCAACATCCGGCGGAAAACTATAAGAAGACTAAAAATACGGACGATTGGAGAGATTATGGCAATCAATATTTCAGAAAATGGCAGGCTGTTTAATCTGCACACAAAAAATACTACGTACCAGTTTAAAGCAGACAAGTATGACTACCTTATACATACATACTATGGGGATCTTATAGATGATACCGATCTTTACACTCAGCTTAGTGCTGTGGACAGAGGATTTTCGGGAAATCCGTACGAGATAGGAAAAGAAGATCGTAAGTATTCTCTTGACACACTTCCCTTGGAGTATTCCTGTTTTGGGACCGGAGATTTTAGGATATCAGCACTTAAGGTACGGGAAAACACAGGAAATCAGACTGTAGAATTAAAGTATGACGGGTACGAAGTAAAAAAGGGCCTGTATAAGATAGAGGGCTTACCTGCTGTTTATACGGATGACGGTACAGGTGAGACACTTATCGTAAAGCTTAAGGATATCGTAAACGGGCTTTCGGTTTCTCTTTTCTACGGGATAATTGAGGAAAAAGATATAATAGTCAGATCAGCAGTTCTGACTAATAAAGGTAAGGAAACATTATGGCTTGAAAAAACAGCATCCGCCTGTTTGGATCTGCCCTTTGGTGACTATGATATGCTTTCGTTTTACGGCAGACATAACATGGAAAGAAATCTTTCAAGAAGAAAGATCGATCATGGCATAACTGCTATCGGCAGTACAAGGGGTACAAGCAGCCATCATTACAATCCTTTTGTTATTTTGGCGGAAAGTTCTGCTACAGAAGAATTTGGTCGATGCTTTGGACTGTCATTTGTATACAGCGGTAATTTTCTTATGGAAACGGAAAAGGATCAGACAGGACTTACGAGAGTACTTTGTGGTATAAATCCTGAAGAATTTAGCTGGAAATTGAACAGTGAAGAAAGCTTTTATACCCCTCAGGTCATTATGTCGTATTCCGGACATGGAATATCCGGGCTCAGTGACAACTATCACCGTGTTATAGTGGAAAATATCATACGAGGCAAATGGAAAAACAAAAAATGTCCGGTTCTTATAAATAACTGGGAAGCAACTTATTTTGACTTTAACGGTGAAAAGATAGAAAAGATCGCAGAAGAGTCTGCTCAAATGGGAGTTGAACTTTTTGTCCTCGATGATGGATGGTTTGGAAAAAGAGACAATGATAACTGTGCACTTGGGGATTGGTACCCTAATGAAAAGAAACTTGGTTGTACATTAAAAGAGCTGGGTGAAACGATAATCAGTAAGGGAATGCACTTTGGATTATGGTTTGAGCCCGAAGCCATATCCGAGGACAGCGATCTTTACAGACAACATCCTGACTGGGCGTTAACGACTCCGGGACGTAAACCTTCGGTTGCAAGAAACCAGCTTGTATTGGATTATTCCAGAAAGGATGTTTTGGAATATATCATAGACAGGATGGAAGATATCTTATCTACAGTTCCGATAAGTTATGTAAAATGGGATATGAATCGCAGTATTTGCGATAAATATTCTTCTCTTCTTCCTGCTGACAGACAGGGCGAGCTCGCTCACAGATATGTACTCGGACTATATTATGTGCTTGAAAAACTGACACAGGATTTTCCTGATGTTTTATTTGAAGGCTGCAGCGGCGGTGGTGGAAGATTTGATGCAGGAATGCTTTATTATACTCCGCAGATATGGTGCAGTGATAATACAGACGCCATCAACAGACTTCGTATTCAATACGGTACATCATTTGGTTATCCGCCAAGGACTATGGGCTCGCACGTGTCAGCTTCTCCCAATCATCAGACCGGAAGAAGCACTACCCTCCGGACGCGTGCAGCCGTAGCCATGGCAGGAACATTTGGGTATGAGTTGGATGTCAGTATTTTAAAAGAGGAAGAAAAGCAGGAGATAAAAGAGCAGATAAAGTTTTTAAAAGAGCATAATGAGCTTTTATTTAACGGTCATTACTATAGACTGACTGTGCCTGAAGATATTTGCTGTGCATGGGAGTTTGCGGATCGGGATAAAAATGAGGCGCTTGTATTTAGTGTATGCTATAGGGTAGAGGGTAATCTTTTACCCCTTCATATAAAGCCGAAAGGTCTTGAACCTGATATAAAGTATATGGTTAGTGAAAGTGGTTGGTATGAGACAGAAAAAGATAAAGAGCCCCTTGTCCTTTCAGGCAGCGCGATCATGAACGCAGGTATTACACTTCCGGTTCCTCGTGAAGATGGAGATGTGTGTATTATTCACATAAAAAATAAAAATATTTAACTCAGTCGGGGTACAAGCTCCGACTGAGTTAAACGCTCCGCGAGTCTTGACATATATATAAAAATATAGCAAAATATATA
>JAILKW010000253.1 GCA_024693455.1 Lachnospiraceae bacterium | reverse complement strand
AAATATCCCGCCATTTCTTTGGCAGTATCGCTCATCTCCTTTGTTCTTCTGGGAGTATATGGTCTGTTCATTCTCCGGGGAGGGAAAAAGACAGGGGAGACCTGTTAACTGTTCCGGCGGATCTTTTTGACCCGTTTTTTTTCTTCTTTGATGCTTTACCTGTTCTTACGATTTTTTCACGTTCCGGACAGATGCTGATTTACAACTCATAAAAATGAACCTCGATTGCCTGGAATGGGTACAGTTTATAGAAAAGTAGTATAAGGATAATGAGTATATATTAAGGTGGGCAAACAAGATGAAGTTTCGGGAATACGGTGCAGATCATAATGATACGATCCTTTTGCTTCATGGCGGCGGATTATCCTGGTGGAATTATCGGGAGGTAGCCGAAATCCTGCAGGGGGAGTATCATATCATCCTTCCGATTCTGGATGGACATGCAGGAAGTGACAGACCATTTTCGACAATCGAGGAGAATGCAGAAGAGATTATTCGATTTATTGATGAAAAACTATCCGGTTCGGTATTGTTGATCGGAGGGCTTTCACTTGGCGGTCAGGTTTTGCTTGAAATGTTATCGAAGCGAAAAAATCTCTGCTCTTATGCATTGGTTGAGAGTGCGGCTGTGATTCCTTCAAAGCTGACTAATATGCTGATTGTGCCGTCTTTTGGATGTAGTTATGGACTTATCAAAAACCGCTCATTTTCCAAATTGCAGTTTCAGTCTCTGCACATCAAACCGGATTTGTTTGAAGACTATTACAGGGATACCTGCCGGATAGAAAAACAGGATATGATTGCATTTTTGAAAGCTAGTACAGCCTATACCTTGAAGGATTCTTTCAGGGAATCATCTGCCATGATACATGTATATGTCGGAGAAAAGGAAAATCGGGAAATCCTTCGCTCCGCCAAATCTATCTGTCGGATGGATGCTACTTGCAGGCTTCATTGGATGAACGGGCTCAAGCATGGAGAGTTTTCAATAAATCATGCGGATCAGTATGCGAATGCAATCCGGCAAATAGTCAAGACCAGATGATAAACTGGACTCAATCAACAGTAAAGTTGTATTCTATCTTTTCTTCTTCGTTGATGATTTGACAGGCTTTACGAGTTTTTCACGTTCCGGGTCAGAGTGATTTTTCTTCATGATCTGAAGATACGCGAACAGTTCGCTTCTTGCAACATCATCTAACACGAAAAAGTCGGCGATAAGTTTATCAACTATGTTCAGCTATGTATAATCAAATTTTTTCAGCAGATCAAAAGTCTTTTCAGAAACGTATGCCTTCTTGTAAAAAGATGTCATCATGATTTCTTTATCTGATGGCAATTCGGGAAGAGTCTTTCCGGGAGCATAGGGATTATCTTTGCATATGGAATTGATCGGTATGTCGAGGATGTTAGAGATCTTTAATGCAGTATCAAATCTGATCGCGGTATCCCTTTGAATAATAGAGTAAAGAGTAGTCGGCGCTATGCCGGCTTTTTTTGCGAGTTCTTTTACTGTCATTCCTTTTTCATCAAGTATATTCTTAAGATTTTTTCCATATCCCATGTCGCGGTTCCTCCCATCTGTGGAAAGTATAACACCAGTCCGCCAATTACGCAACCCGTAATTATATGAAATGAAAAATAAAATGAGTATTGACTTTTGGGAGGGGGCATATTATCATCAAAAACACAGTACGAAATGCGTAACATGCAAATATCGAGCACGCAAAAATCAAAAGGCGAGGTGAGACAAATGCTGAAAAGACATAAAAGCAACAGAATATGGTATGCTGCGGTGCTTTGCACCGAAAAAGGGCTTACGCCCTTTCGCTGCCTGCGGCAGCTATCCTATTCATGCTTCGATCGGATGTTTATTTTAGTTTCATATGGTCGAAGCCGGTAACTTCCCCAATCTTGTACGCACATGATCGGGATTCAAATTTTATAGCGCAAAACTGAAGGGAGTATCACATGGATGCAGAAAAAGAACTGAGCAAAATCAAACAGGAAATACACGAAAAGGAGGTTGAGGAGCGCATAAACAGGCACAGGCTGAAGCGTGAACAGGCTAAGGCTGATCTTCAAAAAAGGCGGAGAGGACCGGAGTACAGGGCAAGGACACACAGACTTTGCAATAGGGGCGGAACTATAGAGTGCTTTTATCCGGAAACAAAAGAACTGACCGCAGAGGAGTTTTATGAACTGGTCGATATGCTTGATCACGATGTCGTTATCAGTAACAGCTGGAAGACCAAATCAAAGGAAAAATCATCGATAGACGGGGAAAGGAGACGGATTATTTCTTGCCGGAATCAGCAATCTCATTTACGCACTTTTTTGAGCATTTCACGTTTAATAACATCCACTTGTATATGATACATTATTAATGATCATTTCTCCAGCTTCTGATCCACTGGTCAATATCTTCATTGAAACCACATCCTTAAAGTCAAATTCTGAAGAATCAAAATTATCCGG
>JAILKW010000035.1 GCA_024693455.1 Lachnospiraceae bacterium | reverse complement strand
AGGCTTTTATTATATAATTAGAAAACAGAGGGTACAAAAGTAATACTATTTTGTGAAGGAGGATTATAATTATGGCAAAATGGGTTTGTAGTGTATGTGGATATGTTCATGAGGGAGATCAGCCGCCTGAGGCTTGTCCCATATGTAAGGCACCTGCTGAGAAGTTTACAGAGCAAAAGGGTGATCTTACGTGGGCTGCAGAGCATGTTGTAGGTGTTGCAAAGGGAGCTCCCGATGATATTATTGCTGACCTTCGTTCTAATTTTGAAGCAGAGTGCTCAGAGGTTGGTATGTATCTTGCAATGAGCCGTCAGGCATTCCGTGAGGGATATCCTGAGGTTGGTGATTATTATCACAGAGCAGCTCTTGAGGAAGCAGAGCATGCAGCTAAGTTTGCAGAGCTTCTCGGAGAAGTTCTTACGGATTCCACCAAGAAGAATCTCCAGATGCGTGTAGATGCTGAGAACGGAGCTACCGCAGGTAAGGTAGATCTTGCTAAGCGTGCCAAGGCACTTGATCTTGACGCTATCCATGATACGGTTCATGAGATGGCTCGTGATGAGGCTCGTCATGGTAAGGCTTTCAAGGGACTTCTCGACAGATATTTCGGATAATGAGTTTTCGCCGGAGATTTATTTCTCCGGCTTTTTTACGTTTGTCTCACTCTGTGAGGCCCGGCGCAGGATCCGTGTTTGTTTACAGACATTTTCTGTAAAAGGAGGCAGATATGAAAAAGAGTATTCAAAAGAAAATTTCCTTTATAATGATGGCAGTTATGATGCTGTTTTTGTTTGGCAGCGTTCCTTCATATGCTGATGAAGGGCTGACTTCAAAGGCTGTGCTCATGGCCAACATAGAAAGGATGTATCCGGATATGGTAGTGCGTTCTTCGTTTTATGATGATTTTGACGGAGACGGTCTCAAAGAACTTTTTGTTATTTCCGGAGGCTTCAGCGAAGTTGATGCGGCTCACGGTATTTATTTTTCAAGTTATACGACTACAGCAAGACTTGCCGATAATATCGGGTATCTTTTGGATGATTCCGATGCAAAAGTAGCTGATGTCGGTAATTCGCAAAAGCTTTTTTATCTTGAGGTTTCTGCAGGCGGAAGTGATTCCTGGACTTATTGCTTCTATGTTAAGGACGGAGTTCCCATGCAGGTTGAAAGAGAGCTTTCATCTCTTACCCAGCTTAAGGATGACTATTTTATGATAGCAGGTCCGGCTTTTGACTTGTTGAAAGATTCTTCCGGATATCTCACGGGGCACACCTATAAGATGTATTACATCAGATGGGAAAAGAATACCTTCAAAGAATACAAGTCAAAATATATTAAAAAATCAGTTTTTAAGAAATATAAGGGTGCATCCGCAGTACTTAAAAAGATAAATAAGAAGGGCTATAAGGTTGATAAGATAATTCAACGTGATAACGGGATAATCAATATCAACGTATCCAAATATACAAAAAAGGACAAGTGTACAACATACCATAATCTGACTCTTAGTCTGGTTGATAACGAGGTGTCTTTGATCAAGCTTTATTCTAACGCAAGTAAATTTTGGGATAAGTACAGCTTCGGTGGTATTTACGATAAATATATCTTTAATTAACGATAATGAATCAGGAAATAATTGACAGGCTTTCGCCTATAACGGATGAAGAAAAAAGTATACTGGGCGGACATTCCGAAATAGAAAAATCCATTTATACGGGTGAAAGAGGCTTCATAATTGACAGTCACAAGATGCTGGATGAAGGGAATCTGATACAGATAAGAACACATACAAGGTTTATTCCTTTTCCGAAGCATACCCATAACTATGTTGAAATGGTTTACATGGTAAGCGGTCATACGGATCACATTGTTGACGGGATACCTGTGCGGCTTGAAGCCGGAGAGATCCTTCTTATGAATCAGCATGCGGCTCAGGAGATTCTGGCAGCGGATAAAAATGATATAGCGCTTAATTTCATTATCCTGCCCGAATTTTTTGACCAGACGCTTCGGATGATGGTCCTGACCCAAAGTCCGCTTCGGGACTTTCTGGTAAATTGCCTTAAGTCCGAACGTTCGCAGACTTCATTTTTGCATTTCAAGGTGTCAGATATTTTGCCCATTCAAAATCTTATGGAGAATCTGATATATTCTCTTTTATCCGGGGAAGAGGATTTTTATAAGGATGAGATGACGATGGGACTTTTGTTTTTACACCTTCTTTCTCATACTAAAAATGTAGTAGCCGGAGGATCTTCCTACGATCAGGAACTGGTTTTTGATGTGCTTAGCTACATTGCAACATATTATAAGGATGCATCTCTTTCTAATTTTGCAAGAGCGAGACATCTTGATCTTACAAGGATATCCAAGATAATAAAAAAGCATACCGGCTTTAATTATCAGCAGCTCCTTCAGCAGCAGAGAATAGCAAAGGCCTGTGAGCTTCTTACCAACACAACCCTTTCCATCGAAGAGATTTCTCAAAACGTGGGCTATGATAATATAAGTTTTTTCCACAGACTCTTTAAAAAATACTACGGCATGTCACCAAGGCATTACAGGCTGAAAACTGCCGAAAAAGGGTGAAACAGTATCAATTATTATAAAAGTAAAAACGTTTACTTGAAAAAGAAAATGGTATATAATGCCATGTGGCAAAAAACAAACTGATTTATTATATGAAGGGATGAAGATGGATAACAAAAAAGAAGCAATTTATGATGCTAAATCACTCGGCATACCCAGAACTCTGATTCTCGGGTTACAGCACATGTTTGCGATGTTTGGTGCGACTATCCTTGTACCGATCCTTGTAAACAGTTATTTTAACGGAGAAGGAATGTCAGTACAGGTTACGCTTTTCTGTGCGGGTCTTGGAACACTTCTTTTCCATGTATGTTCAAAGCTTAAGGTACCGGCCTTCCTTGGTTCCTCCTTTGCTTTTTTGGGAGGATTTGCCACTGTGGCTGAACTTGATTCAGGCAAATTTGCAGGTATGAGCTATGGGGAAAAACTTCCCTATGCCTGCGGAGGAGTAGTTGTTGCAGGTCTTTTATATCTGGTGCTTGCACTTGTTATAAAACTGGTTGGTGTAGAGAAGATAATGCGTTTCCTGCCTCCTGTAGTAACAGGACCTATCATTATCTGTATTGGACTTTCACTTGCACCTTCAGCGGTTTCAAATGCAGCTACGAATTGGCCTCTTGCTCTTATAGCTTTTGCAGTTGTTGTGATCTTTAACATCTGGGGAAAAGGAATGTTTAAGATAATCCCCATACTCATGGGTGTTATCATTTCCTATGTGGCTGCTATCATTATGCAGGCCCTTGGCGTAACCAATGCGGATGGAAGTGCTATTTTAAATTTTGCACCTATATCAGAGGCAGCCTGGGTTGGACTTCCGCCCTTCCTTATAGCCAAGTTTGATATAACAGCCATCCTTGTTATGGCTCCTATAGCGCTTGCAACCATGATGGAGCATGTCGGTAATATATCTGTTATTTCAGCGACAACAGGTAGAGATTTCCTCGAAGATCCGGGACTCCACAGGACACTTGTCGGAGACGGACTTGCCACTGCACTTGCAGGAATGTTCGGAGGACCTGCAAATACAACCTACGGTGAAAATACCGGAGTGCTTGAGCTTTCAAAGGTATTTGATCCTTTTGTGGTAAGGCTTGCGGCTGTATATGCCATAGTGATAAGTTTTGTTCCCAAGCTTGCCAATATCCTCGGAACCATGCCAAGCGCGATAATCGGAGGTATAAGCTTCATACTTTACGGAATGATCTCGGCAGTAGGTGTTCGAAGCGTGGTAGAAAATAAGGTTGATTTTACAAAGTCAAGAAACCTTATCGTGGCAGCTGTGATCCTTGTATCGGGACTTGGATTCCCAAGCGGACTCACCTTTAATGTCGGAGGTACATCCATAACCCTTACTTCACTTGCGATCGCTGCAATACTTGGAATCTTAATGAATGCGATCCTTCCGGGAAATGATTACGTTCATAACGATAAATCAAAATAAGGTCATAACCCATGTTCGGGTTTTAAATTGAAAAGACAGACTGCGATTTTCGTAGTCTGTTTTTTAACTCAGTCGGAGAAATCCCCCACCTCTAAGCGTTAGCGTAGGTGGGGGTTATGAGCGAGTCTTGACTTTGCAAATAAGGACACTTTTTTTGACAAATGGCGTTATTGTTTAAAACACGCTTCCCTGTATAATCATTAATATAGACAAGGGATACACGGGAGGTACTTATGAGGGATTACTACCTGGCAATAGATATAGGGGCTTCGAGCGGACGCCATATGCTTGGCTTTATAGAAGACGGAAGGATATATCTTGAGGAGATATACAGATTTGAAAATGGTATGACCACAAAAAACGACCATCTTATCTGGGATGTTGAAAGACTTTTTTCCGAGATAAAAGAAGGACTTAAAGAAGCAAAAAGAAGAGGCTGTGAGCCCAAATACATGAGTATAGATACCTGGGCTGTGGATTATGTTCTTTTGGATTCCAATGACGAAATCGTCGGAAGCACATACGGATACAGGGATCACAGAACAGATGATATACCGGATAAGGTATATGAAAAGATCTCGAAGAGAAAGCTCTATGAAAAAACCGGTATTCAAAAGCAAAATTTCAATACGATTTATCAGTTATATGCATTGAAATTGCAAGAGCCGGAGGTTTTGGAAAAGGCAAAGACGATGCTAATGCTTCCGGATTACTTCATCTACAGGCTTACCGGGGTTAAAAAACAGGAGTATACAAATGCTTCTTCCACAGGGCTTTTAAATGCATCTTCCTGCAGCTGGGATGACGAGATAATAGAGGCACTTGGGCTTCCGGGTGACATCTTCCTTCCGGTTGAGATGCCGGGAGCAAAGGCAGGCAAATTTACGGACGAAATCAAGTCCGAAATAGGATATGACTGCATGGCGGTGCTTTGTGCATCACATGACACGGGATCGGCTATTATGGCTCTTCCCACCACAGAAGAAAACACTCTTTACATCAGTTCGGGAACCTGGTCTCTTATGGGTGTTGAAAATAAAGAGCCCATAACAACGGAAGAGGCCGAAAGATATCAGCTTACAAATGAAGGCGGATATGACAGGAGATATCGCTTCCTTAAAAATATAATGGGACTTTGGATGATCCAATCCGTAAGACATGAGATGGACGATAAGTACAGTTTTGCAGAGCTTTGCAGCATGGCAGAGGAGGAAAAGGATTTTCCTTCAAGAGTGGATGTTAATGACAACAGATTTTTATCGCCCGAAAATATGACGGCAGAGATACAAAGAGCATTGTCTGAATCCGGACAAAAGCTCCCTGAAAATACGGGACAGCTCGCAACGGTAATATACCAAAGCCTCGCAGAATCATATGCTGCGACAAAGAAAGAAATAGAATCGGTAACGGGAATAACCTATGATGCGGTGTATATTGTGGGAGGAGGATCCAAAGCCGATTATCTGAACAAACTCACAGCGGAAAAATGCGGTTGCAAAGTTTTCGCCGGACCCGGTGAGGGAACTGCGATAGGAAATCTCATGGCACAGATGATAAGGACAGGAGATTTCGGTGGACTTAAGGCAGCAAGAGAATGTGTTAAAAAATCATTTGAGATAAAAGAGTATTAAGAGAGGGGAAAAGATGTTAGTAGAAACAAAAGCAAAGGTAGGAGTTTTTTCAATAGCGCTCGGCGCTTATCTTCCTCAGTTTCCTTCACTGGTTCCTGAGTTTGAAAAGCAGTATGAGGATTTTAAGAAATCCATTCCCGATACGGTAGAGCTAATTGATGGTGGGATGGTAACGACCAAAGAGCTTTCACAGGAGGCAGGAAATAAATTCAGGGCAGCGGATGTGGATCTTGTGTTCATGCAGCTTCTTACTTATGCAAC
>JAILKW010000232.1 GCA_024693455.1 Lachnospiraceae bacterium | reverse complement strand
TCCGTTCGGGTGCAAGTATAATAGTGAGCGGTTTTATGAATAGAAAGAATCAGATCGTATCAGATCAAATATCCCTTATATGCAGAGGTAAAAAATGAATAATATGAGAGCGAAGTATGAAAGTTTGGCGTTGACAGTTCTTAAGGATTTGGCGAAAAGCCGGGGAATAACAGGCCTTTCAAAAATGAAAAAGGAAGATGTGATAGAGGCTATGCTTGCACTTGATGAGGAAGAAAAGGGCGAGGATAATGAAAATAATCCCAAAGCCCAAAATGCCGAAAAAAAGTGTCAATCTGAAAAATCCGAAAACAGGGTCGTGAGTGAAAAGCCTGAAAATAAATCCGTGCAGGAGAGAAAAGAGACTGTGAACCGAAGTCAAAAGCGGGGACCGGATGCCGGTGAAAGCGCCTGTGAGGATTCACCTTCGGAAAAAGAATCCGCCGAAGATGAAAAACAGTGCCAGGGCATTTTGGAGGTTATGACGGACGGGTTTGGTTTCCTAAGAAGCGCAAATTATCTTCCGGGTGAAAATGATGTTTATGTTTCACCACTTCAAATAAAAAGATTCAGGCTTAAGACAGGAGACATTATTTCGGGAACTACAAAGAGAAATAATCCTAACGACAAGTTCGGAGCGCTTATCTTTATAGAAAAGATTAACGGCGTTGATCCGGCAACGGCTTATAAAAGACCTAATTTTGAGGAACTCACACCCATATTTCCTGATAAGAGATTAAGACTTGAAAGAGCCGGGGGTTCTGTTGCGATGAGAGTTGTGGATATTTTATCACCCATCGGTAAAGGACAACGAGGAATGATAGTTTCCCAACCTAAAGCGGGAAAGACAACTCTTCTTAAACAGGTGGCAAAGTCAGTTAAAAAAGCCAATCCCGATATGTATATAATCATTTTGCTGATAGACGAAAGACCTGAGGAGGTTACAGATATGAAGGAGGAAGTAGAGGGAGACAATTGCGAGGTCATCTACTCCACCTTCGATGAACTTCCGGAGCATCATAAAAGGGTATCGGAGATGGTTATAGAAAGAGCCAAGCGTCTTGTTGAACACGGAAAGGATGTGATCATTCTTTTGGATTCGATAACAAGACTTGCAAGGGCATATAACCTGACGGTACAGCCCAGCGGTCGAACTCTTTCGGGAGGTCTTGATCCGGCGGCGCTTCATATGCCAAAGCGTTTCTTCGGAGCGGCGAGGAATATGAGAGAAGGCGGAAGTCTTACAATTCTTGCCACAGCTCTCGTAGAGACGGGAAGCAAGATGGATGATGTGGTATTTGAGGAATTTAAAGGAACAGGAAATATGGAACTGGTTCTTGATCGAAAACTTTCGGAAAAGCGTGTTTTCCCGGCTATCGATCTGGCAAGATCTTCTACAAGACGGGAGGATCTTCTGCTTACAAAAGAGGAACAGGAAGCCGCCGATATCATTAGAAAAGGACTTAACAGTATGAAGCGTGATGAAGCGGCTGAAACCGTACTTAATATGATATCAAAGACAAAAACAAACGAAGAATTTGTTCACGAAATCATCAAAAGAAGAATGATATAATTAATGATATAATAAGTTGATAATTATTGTGAAATCTTTACAAAAGCCCTTTTATTTTATGGGTATTATGTGGTAAAATGTCGTACTATAGGATGGTAACTTTGTGTAATCGGGGGTAGATTATGAACAGCAATCAATTTTTTCCTTTTGAACGTAACAGATATTATGCAGGAAAGATGCTTACAAGCGCGGATTTCGTTGCGGAGCAGAATTATTATCTGAATAAGCATAGATTCCTAAGTGCACTTATGTATGGAGACGGTATAGTATGCGGAATGGGAGTTGTATCCCTTGACGACCTGTCTCTTCTTATAGAAAGTGGTGTGGCTATTGACGGTTATGGCCGTGAGATAGTAATAGAGAATTCGGTTGTTAAAAAGCTTTCCACTATTGACGGGTTTGACAGTCTTGAGACAAACAAAGCTACACTTTGTCTCAGATATAAAGAGAAGGAAGCACATACCGTATATTCCGTAAATCATAAAGAAAACGAAAATGAGTACGAATATAACAGGATCAATGAGACCTATCAGCTCTTTTTGGTAGACTCGGATTCGCTTACTCCTGAGATGGCTGTAGAATCCGAATTTCTTTCAAAAGAAGTGGTACTTACTTCTGAAAACTTCAAAGCCGAACTTGAAATACCTTCCGTTGTTTGCATAGGCAGAAACGTGAAGGCTGTACTTCGTGTTACGAAAAAGACTGCAGAGGATGTGGCTCTTTCATATAATGCTACCATTCAGGCTCCCGGATTTGAAACTGCAGACGGTAGTCATGAGACGGACATTTCCGTTCATGAGATCCGCCTTGAAAAGGGAGAGAGCTACGAAAAGGAATTCTGGTTCCACGCACTTGATACGGATGTATCTGAGACCAGTATTATTTTAAAGAGCGGATCAGCTCATGCTGTTGAAGGTGAAAATGATATTCCCGTTCAGGGAAGTTTTTCCATAAAGGTACTTCTTGAAAATGTATCACCGATAGAGCTTATCACAAGGCAGATCGGTCAGACCAGCCTTGAAATGAAAAATATAGGCGGAGACGACGATATCATAAGGCTTGCCGAGCTCTATCTTGTAAGGACGGAGAGCGCCTATGTCATCGAGGAAACTGTAGAAAAAGGTGTTAAAAAATACATTACACCTCCGGCACAGGAACTTGTAAGACATGATTATCTTGAATATTTTGTTAAGAATGTGGATCTTGTACCCACAGAAACCGGCAATGTAGAGGTTGCGCCCCAAAATACCGAGCGTATACCCACGGAGATGCCGGAGATTGCAACAGGTACACTCGAGATTCCGCTTGGTACGGATGTTTCACCCGGAGATATCTGTTATTCGGGCGAGATCATTCATGGTCTTGGAAGAGGTAATGTATATGTAGATGTAGGATACGAATATCTTACGGATGACCCTGCTCTTTCACAGAGCTCAAAGAGCACTATTTACGGCAATTCACAGTTGTTCGCCAATGATATGATGGCAAAAGCCGAAACAGCTATAAAAGTACTTAATGATAAGGGAAGTTTTGTTGTTGCTGCCAAGATACTTGACAATGTTAATTTCTTAACTCTCACCTATCGTTGGGTAGCCATCAAATTCCCCAGCGGAGAAGCAAAAGAGAAACTTACTGTCGGTGATCAGAGCATTGCGGCAGATACACCTACATTTGTTATGGGACCCAAGGAAAGTCATTTCTTCGGTGTTTCATATCATAATATGGAGCCGGCTTCTATCTCATATGAACTTACGGAGCCTGCAAGCGGTGAGATTTCAGCAGATGGTATTTACACCGCTCCCACAAAAGAGGGTGTTTATGAGATCAGGATCTATTGCACGGATAATCAGCTTATCAACACCTATGCATATGCTATTGTTAAGAAAAAGAACTATGATGAAGAATAGGCTTTAGACAGGTATGACTGCACGAAAATCGTGCAGTCGCTATCTGCCTAAAACCGATCGAATCCACCAGAGGTACGTGCATGATTTACGAATCACAAAGACAAAAACTGGAAGTTGTTCAGATCAGTTGTCAAAATGAGGTTAATGATGTTTGCATTGCCAGAGACATTAACTCTTCAGCAGGGACTCTTTATACACTGATAATTTTAAAGAATCACGAGCTTGTGAAAAAACTGCTTGTTGTCATGGAAAGTACAAAGCCTGTTCAGACTGACAGGTTCATTGATTCTTTTTCATACAAGGGGAATTTTATTTTGGTATTTCCCTATAGGGAAGAGAGACCTATCAGTAGATTTTACATGGGAGAATCATATCCTCTTACGAAGTGTGAGGATATCTGTATCAACACGCTTATTACATGTATAGATTCAAGACTGCCGTGGTCTATCTTATATCTTATTTTGACTCAGGGTCAGATGCATCTGGCTGCTGATGATTCCGTTTATCTTGGTTTTCAGATAGATTTTTCAAATTTCGACGAAAGTATGGGAGAGAAGGATTGCACAAGAGAATGCGCAAGATTACTTCTTTCTCTTTTGGAGTGTAAATCTTCCCAAAAGGCTATCAGCTATCAGCTGCTTCAGAAAAAAACGGAAAATGACAGCTATCAGAAGTTTACCGAACTTTACAGAGATGTTCGCATTACGGCCGTTTCAAAAGAAAGAAAAGGCATTAAAGCCGTAATATATAACATTTTTGTCAGAAATAAGGATGTCTTATTTGCGATATTGATAAGAGTGTCTGTTGTTTTGGCTGTTATAGCACTTGTTGCTTTTATCACACAGATTATTTTTGGCGATATAGTTTGGTTATCTATATTCTTTAACCATTTTAAGAAAATAGGAACAGAAAGTCTTTTAAAATAAGGATTAACTTGTAATGAAAAAAAGAATTTTAGTCAGCGTTGCTATCATATGGGCACTTTTTTCGATAGTCAGTATTTTGGTTTATACCGACAACGCAGAGAAAAACAAAAGAGCCGGCTCTTTTACAACCGGTATATCTTATGAAGATAAGATGTATATAGCGGATAAGAGAGAAGAAGGGGCTTTTGTTTACGCTTTCAATTCGGAAAAAAAGGTTAAACATCTGAGGTCCGTTTCGGATATGTCGTTTGAGTC
>JAILKW010000198.1 GCA_024693455.1 Lachnospiraceae bacterium | reverse complement strand
GGTATTTAATAAGGATCGTGATGAGATCATAGATATAGCGATTCAGGGAACACGCTGGGTGAAGGAAGGACTTCACAAATACGACGGAAATCTTCAACTCGAATATTCTCCGGAAAGTTTTTCCGGAACAGAGGTGGATTTTTCTGCTGAGATATGTAATGCAGTTCAGAAAGAATGGGATCACGCAACACCGGCGCCTATCATCTTCAATCTTCCTAACACGGTAGAGATGAACACACCCAATGTTTATGCGGATCAGATTGAGTGGACTTCGGATCATATTGAAAACAGAGAAGATGTAATAATCAGCATCCATCCTCATAACGACAGAGGCTGCGGAGTTGCATGTACGGAGCTTGCTCTTTTGGCAGGAGCCGATCGTGTGGAGGGAACACTTCTCGGAAACGGTGAACGTACAGGTAACGTAGATATTCTTACGGTTGCATACAATATGTTTTCACAGGGAGTAAATCCCGAACTTGATATAGAAAATATCAACGAGATCATAGAGGTCTTTGAACGCTGCTGCAAGATGGATATAGATATGCGCCATCCGTATGCAGGAAAACTCGTATTTACAGCGTTTTCCGGTTCTCATCAGGATGCGATAAATAAAGGCATTGCAGCCATGAAAGAAAGAAAAAGTGAGATATGGCAGGTTCCTTATCTGCCCATAGATCCGGCAGACATAGGACGTAAATACGAGCCGGTTGTCCGCATTAACAGCCAGTCGGGCAAGGGCGGTGTTGCCTTTGTAATGGATACGGTTTACGGATACAAGCTTCCCAAAAAGATGCAGAGGGAATTTGCGGATGTCATTCAGTATATTTCCGAACAGCAGGGCGGAGAAGTCAAGCCTGAGCGCATAATGAAGGCCTTTAAAGAGAATTACATTGATCTTAAAGATCCTTTCCAGCTTATCTTTGTGGATATTGATGATAATATGGCAAGTGACGATACCTTTGTATCTCTTGATTTTAAATACAACGGAGAGGAATTCCATTCCGAGGCGGAAGGAAACGGACCTATTGATGCGGTTAAGACTGCAATCAGACAGTGCGTTCCCCAGGTTGACTTTACGGTAGAAGATTATTCCGAACATTCACTCTCAACGGGAGCTCATGCAAAGGCAGCAGCTTACATTGAGATGGAGGATACAAGGCTTGGAACGAGAGTATTCGGCGTAGGTATCTCATCCAATATTACAAGAGCCTCGATCAGAGGACTTTTCTCTGCACTTAACAGGATGGCAGCAAAAGCGAAGGATTATGTTTAATGAAAAAAATATTGATCACAGGCGCTAACGGACAGCTCGGAAGAGCTATAAGAAAAGAATATCAAAAAGAGTCCGGTTCCGTACATGTTATTTTAACCGACATGACGGAATCGGAAAATATATCAAAGCTTGACATCTCATCGCTTGATGCTGTAATGTCACAAGTCGCGGATCAAAGACCGGATGTTATCATTAACTGCGCAGCCTATACCAATGTGGACGGCTGTGAAAAAGATGAGGATATGGCATATCGGGCCAATGCAATAGGACCGCGAAATCTGGCTATAGCTGCAGAAAAGACGGGGGCCAAGCTTTTTCATATTTCAACCGATTATGTTTTTTCGGGAACAGCCGATAAGGCCTACGATGAGTTTGATATACCCGATCCGATATCCGCATATGGCAGGACAAAGTATGCCGGAGAACAATTTGTGAGGGATCTTTGTACCAGATTTTTTATTATGCGCACGGCCTGGCTATACGGCGATGGTATTAATTTTTATCGTAAGATGATGGAACTTTCTGAAAAGACCGATAAGATAGGAGTGGTGGAGGATCAGTTCGGCAGCCCGACAAGTTCATCGGAACTTGCCAGAGCCATTCGCTATCTTGAGCCTCGTGATGAGTACGGAGTATATAATGCGACATGTGAGGGACAATGCTCCTGGGCTGATTTTGCGGAGCGTATTTTTAAAAAATGCAATAAATCAACCAAGGTTGAAAGAATAACCAGTTACGAATACAAAAACAGATTTCCGCTTTCTGCAAGCAGACCTAAGAACTCAGTTCTTGACAACAGGATGTTCAGACTTATAGGCGGTGGTTTTGTTATGAAGGATTGGAAAGAAGCTTTTGATGAATATATAAAGGAGAATGTATGAAAACCTACTTAGTAACCGGTGGCTGCGGTTTTATCGGTTCAAACTACATAAGATATATGTTTAAGAAGTATAAGGATTCCATCAGAATTGTGAATTTGGATCTTTTGACCTATGCCGGTAATCCCGATAATCTCACCGGAATTGAAGAGGGAGAGAATTATAGATTTGTAA
>JAILKW010000149.1 GCA_024693455.1 Lachnospiraceae bacterium | reverse complement strand
AAGAAGCAATTATAAGAGCATCCAAATTTGCAAGTGATAATGAATCCTTGTTAACAAATGTAGGCTGCAATATATGGAAGCGCATAAAAGAACTGCAATCTTTTGACAACAAAAAAATCCCTGACCACCACTAATAGGATGGTCAGGGCTTTTTTATAACTCATGTTCTCTTCTTTTTGTCTTTTGATTTTTTGGCGGAACCTGCTGCCAAACCTGTCTTTGTCTCTCAAGCAGCGGAGGGAAATGAGATGACAGAAAAAGAAATTCTCAACTTCCTCTATTTTTTAACCCTCAACGCTTTTTCGATGCCCGTCCGGGCATCTTTTTAGGTTCATCAGCTTCCTCGCTCGACTGTAGAAACGATATAATCTCATCGACGGATTTACCGCTCGAATGATACGCTTCCAGAAGTCGCTTATCATCCAATTCCTTACGTTTTGTCACCAGTTTTTCCAATGTATCAAGCGCTGCATCATATTTTACTTTTGCAGCCTGAACAGCCGCTTCGGCTTTTTCTATTTTCTCATCCAATGTTATCACTCTTCTCGCCATATCATTCGCCTCCCTCGCTTGTCGTTTGTGCCGCCTCTATGGTTTCCATCCGTATTCTTGCAAGATCAGCACTTAGTTCCCGCGCCTGCTTCTGAACATTATCAGATGTCATATCAAAGGCTTTCAAGATAGCTTTCTGCGTTGCCGTGATGGCGTAATCGAGATTATAATCCCCATCACCGCCCTTTAGTAGTTCTATCTTTTCCAGTTCTTTCAGAGCTGCTGGTACAGTCATATAATTCTGCTTCTTATCCATGCGGCCCATCTCATCTTTGAGGAGCGTATATATTCGATTTCGAATGATTGTTGCTACAAATCCAATGAATATCTTGGTTTCGTATGATTCTTCAGAATAAACCCGTTCACAGTGCGCACCCAGATACGATTTATCGCAACGGAAGGTCTTTTCCGAACCATCCCTGCTCTTATATAGCGTCAGCGCCTCTTCGGCCGTCATCTTCTCTGATGTTACGATCGCAAAGTAACCGCACAACTGTATCTCCTTGTTTATTACATCTGTCCGTTCCATCCCTGACATGAACTTCTCGTCATCCTGCCCGGGATGCCAGAAAATCAAATCAAAATACTTCTGATAATCTCCACCCGGATGAATGGGTTCACCCATGCATTCTTTCAGCTTCTTTCCCATCCGGTCGATCTTGTATTCCAGTTTTTCTCTCTCCGAAGCCTTCCTTCCATCATCATAAAAGATATGAAAATATCGTTCTTTCTTGTCAGTAGCGTACAGTTTCTTTTTTACCGTCGTTCCGCTTACTTTGTAAGATCTGATGCTGTTTTTTCTGTCATTTTCAAAAGTACCCTGCTCCTGAAGAATAATCTCACTAACAAGTTCCTTCATCCCTTTAACCATGATCACAAACGAATATCCATTCTCGTCCATGAAGCTGATATTCTCTTTGCAGAAGTACCCTCGATCCAGGATAAAACCTACATGTTCATATCCGTATCCCTTTGCCTTCTTCAATGTATACTGCAGCTGAGAAACATCAACGATACTTCCTGGATATGATTCATAAAACAACGGCTCGCGGTTATTCCTGTCATATGCAATCGAATAATTAAAGATGTCGGCTTCAACGCCATCCTTCGCATGTCCAAGCTCAATCAAACTGATATCACCCGCCTGGCTGGCCTTGTTTGTAGAATCGTAGGATATGTATATTTTCTCTCTATGATCACGTTTTCTGTTCCACTCATTCAGAAAACTGATTCTTTGATCAACCGTGACTTCCTGAAGAAATGATGACACTTTCGAATCACTGTAGATTCGCATATTGTCTGTAAAGAGTGCATGATTATATGCGTAGTCCGGGTAATACTGTCCGGCATTATCCTCCGTAATGATCGAGTAAGCTGCAAGGTCTAAAAACAATCCGGCATCACGACCGATAATCCTGGCTATCATCTCATCCAAACGATAATCGGACACAATCTTTCGAACAACAAGAAATGCTCCTATATGGAGGCATCCACTCCTTTGTTGCCCATCCATTTCGATAGGAAGAAGCTCTCTTGGAAAGAACTTGAGGAACTTCTCATTCGGATACAAAAATGACGGTTGCTCCGGATCTCTCTTTCCGATACAGGTTCGTTTCGGCGTATTATACTTCTTATCTTTCAAGTAGGTTCGACCGTGTTCATAGTACACATATGGTGTTCCACTAATCGTTTTGACCGTAATCTTACCATTCGTCTCCGGAATCTTGACTTTGCAATTCAGATACATGTGCAGCCTCCTTATTTTGAGGGTTAATTATCCCTTAATAATAGTACCACACATATGTCAAAAATGCAATACAAAAATGCCGAAAACGCCTTATTTTTCAAGGGTTTGCACCGGTCAAGGTTCGAGGGATAAACCGTTGAGGGTTAAATATCCCGGAAGTTCAGACACATGCGTCTGATGGATGGTTTTGACATTGATCCATCTATTGGTAAAAAGAGGGAGCCTGAGCCGATTGTAGTTAAGCGGCGTCCTTAAAAACCTAGTGATATTTATGAAATAATTACCACTAGTCTATTGACACTAACATAGGTGTGTGGTAAAATATCACTATGGAGGGTGGAAAAATGTCAATTGTAAAACACACAGATAAACGTTCCGGAGTAACATATGTCTATGAATCCGAATCCTACTGGGATAAGGAAAAGAAGCAGCCCCGTTCAAAAAGGACCCTTATTGGCAAGATTGACGAGGCTACCGGAGAGATCATCCCTACAGGCAAAAGCGGAAAGAAAAAGACTGCATATACTGATACCGAGGAGCCGTCCCAAGTCCCTGAAGCAATAACAGACCAGGTAGATCTTCTTGCGCAAAAAGATGCCCAGATCAGTTCA
>JAILKW010000119.1 GCA_024693455.1 Lachnospiraceae bacterium | reverse complement strand
TCCTGCAAGGTATTAACTCCCGACAAAAGTTCGAGTATGGTAATACCGGGATCCGAAATGTTGTAATTGGTCCATTTCGAATTATATGAAGGTATTCGGGACATTGCTTCTTCAAGCTTTTCCGATACTGATTTGATTGGTTGAAGTTGAACGTTTAACATATATCATCCTCTTTTTCATTACGAATGTATGATATGTACTTTATGTGTGCCGCTGCGAGGAACCATGTACGGCTCTATCTTGAGGTCATCTATATCTTTGATATGTTTGCCCTCTTTATCGGAATATTGAGCGCTTATAGCAAGTTTTTTGATGATAAGCTTACTCTTTAAACTGCCGAGTCTCATCATAAGCTGGGAATGCTTGGGCATAGTGCCTATCTTCCATCCCCTGTGAGTGGCCGTCCTGTGCGGAGAGATATACTCATCCAGACACTCCTGTACCAGACTTTGTACTTCAAAGCTGTCCTCTATCGCTATAACATCAGCCCAGATATCAACCGATATCTCAACAAAAACCGGCTCTGCTATAAATATTCCGTCAGGAGAAATTGTAAGTTCACAGCTTTCTTTAAGGTAGTTTTTCAAAGGATCTTCGAGTCTGTGGAAAGAATATGATCCTTCATCACTGTCCTTCATCAAAAGAAGTATTGTTATATCTCTTGAATCCTCGTAAAACTTGTCGTAATTACTTCCTACAAGACATTTCACCTGATCTATCTTATCCGAATAAGAAAGAATTGCTTTTTCATAATCTCCCACCGAAACTATCCTGCCTCTGGAATGAAGAAGATTAGCTCCTCTTTCAAGTGCTGCGGATAATTTTTCGGTATCGCTTCCTCCGTATGCACTGATGGGATTTACTATCTCTCCGATATAAGGCAAAGTCCCTATCGGTGAATTGATGCTTAAAGCCGGAACATTTCCCGCCGCTCCGACGCAGCATCTTGTAACTGCCGTAAATGCCACATCATATGAAACCTTGGGATAATCGGTATGAACTCCGTCTCCGAAACGAATTGTGGAATTCATTCTGTCGAGAATATACACTCTCTTATTCGTCGAATTAAAGAAACTGTCCGTCTCTGTCCATTTTACGTAGAATGCACTGTAATTACCGTTTGCAAACTTCTCTGCACGGACATTGTCCGGATTCTCTTCTTCCATTTGCCGCATCTGGGATACTGACAACTTGTCTATTTCATTTACCCAGATATCCGTATAAAGAATATTTCTCTCACCCAGATCAAAAATCATATTGGGAGAAGCGTCATTCATGAAAAACGGTCTCTCATCCTTGGTATCGATATTGGAAACCATGACAGCATTCATCATGATATTTGTGATACGCGGGAAGAGCCCCGGATCTTCTTCTTCATACTTCGATATCTTAACCAGTCTGATCCAGAATCTTCTCTTATCCTCGATCGTAAGCTTTGCCATATCAGGCGGCGGAAGGAACATAACTATACCGGACTTTGTAAATCCACCGGTATAATCAATTATCTTAAGAGGAACAAATCCATCCTCTGTGGAATATTCAAATCTTACCTTCAGCCCGGTAAACCTAAGTTCATCAGACATATGGAAGAAAATCGAAACCGGTCCTTCTTCCATCCTCTTTTTAAACGACATATAAAGAGCATCTTCCAGATATCCGTTATTTCTGAAGGCATAGAATCCGTCGCCGGTGTGAACCTGATTGGTAATATCCACTTTTTTGCAGCCAAAGATACTTTCTATTTTTGACGCCTGAACGTACATATTCTCATATGAGAAAGAAATACGCGTGTCGGAAATCACAGGATAATTATGATAAGCCGGTCTCATGTAGCAGTTATCTGCTTTAATCAGCCTGATCCTTAAATATCTCATTGTGGATGAGCCAACCGATGTAGGCTCCCAATCACCGGGACATACAAAGGTAACCGTCATATCCTTGCTGACATCTTCAGCAAAAAGGCCCTCATGGAGCTGATCCGTTTCCAATTTCTGCCATCCGATACCATTAAAATATTCCAAAACGATCTCGTTTGCAAAAACATTGGCAGGCATACCCATTACGATCTTTTTGGGTTTTCTTTTGATTATCTTAAGAGACTTATCCTCTTCTTCCTTCGGAATATCAATGGGATTGATCTTAATATCCAGATGAAACTTTAGTGTAACTTTGGATCCTACTTTACTGAAATAATTGTCATGACCGATAAAGCATTCCGAAAACAGGTTTAATGTATCACCAAAAGGCTGAAAACTGTTTTTATCGAGATCTGTCGTACCATTCGTAACCGACTCTGCTTCTTCTGCTTCTCCCTGAGACGAAAAGGTGATATCGGAAACCTTTGTTATACTCTTTACAGGATTTTTTGAATCAAATACTATAACCGAATAATCACGTCCGTCTATGGTAACTTTTTTGTTTTCTTTATTTTTACGAAGAACAAAAGTAATGTTATCATCCAAAAGAGAGACGCTGTCAAATTTTGAAGGTCCGTCTTCGGTTAAATACAAAAGCTCTATCTCACCTGTTAAGATATCATTAACAAGTTTTTTGTTTCCGCTGATCCTTACAAAGATATCATTATCTATTGAATCAAATACCGAAGGATGATAACAAACCAGCGAATAATTCCCGAGTCCGTTCTTTTCCCCAAACAAAGTAAAAGACTGCATTGACGGAGCTGATTCCAAACCTGCTTCCAACTCTTCCTCTTCAACGCTTGCGGGGCTTCCGTATATATCCGTATAGGCGGGTTCTTCAAAATCTCCCAGAACCGGAACTATTTTACCCGATTCCGCATTCGAAAGAAATATCTCCTGAATCTTGGCATTCGTAACATAAAGGCTGTGATCGGTTTCAAATATTACATTATCGCCGTCACCCGTCGCCCTGTCAGCGGAAAGCTTAGTCCCTTTTCGGACATGCGCTCCCGGAATTGTTTCCTGAACAAGATCCATTACAACTATACCCTTTGCGGGTTTTGCGGGAAGAAGTGAAAGATCCAGCAGATTGACAAACTCGGTATGATAACGATCCGTAATACCGTCCATCATATCATGTATCTTGGCCATCTGATCGCCGTATATAAGACTTATGGTAGTTCCTATATCGGGATCTTCCCTGTTATATACCCATTCCGGAGTATATGATTCTGCCAGATGTTTTATCTTATCTTCGACTACCTGAGGTATTATGCTATCTGCCATCTTAATCCTCTCCTATATCATCATTTATCTCACCCGGGATAAATACATCTGAGTTCTCAATAAAGCTTTCATTGTCTGATTCATTATCCGGTGTAACATTTAGGTAGAACGGGAATACCAGATTATCCGTGGTATTCGTCTCTCTTAATGTGTATTGTATATTAAAAAGCACAGTGCCTTCCACCGAAGTATCGGTATCAATGGTTATTCCGCCGATCCTCGGCTCATTATCCATGATCTGATTTATAAGCTGTCTTTTTACCATTGTAAACGTAGTAAGGTTCGTATCCATAAACGTGAAATCAGAAAGCGTAGTTCCGTAATCCCTGCGGAACACCCTTTCTCCGATAGTTGTCTTTAAGATCAAAAACACAGATTCTTTCACGCTCTGCGGACCTTCTGACATCTCTATTCTGCCTGTCGCTGTATTTACACTGAACGGGAATTTTGTCCCCGCTCCCAAAAAGCTTTGATCTGCCATCTGAATCCCCCTTGCTTACATTGAAATTGAAGGTGCTGAAAACGAAACACTGGTTCCGCTCTTAAGGTTTAGAGCCTGGCCTGTTGCCTCAGCAGTAACTGCCTGACCGGAAACCTTGGTCTCGCCGTCCGACGAAAGTTTAAGACTCTTGGTCGCCTTAAGCTCGATTGAATCCGCCTTTATCAGTATGGATTTTGAATTGCCGTCCATTATGATCTGGGAATCACCGGATTTAATGGTTATCTTCTTGTCATCCTTGATCTCAATGGTTCCTTTTTCGGTATTCATTTCCATACCGCAGCTGCCATCTTTATTTTTTATGCTTATTGTTTTCTTTTCATTATCTAATACGATGATATGTGCCTCTCCGGCAGTTTCAAGTGTGATTTTTTCTTTTTCTCCGTCATCGGAATCATCAAATCTTAAAGTACTCCCGTGTCTTGTGACGATCCGTTTTATATTATTGTCTTTATCCTGACTTTTTTTAAAAAATGAGTCGGCATCTTTCGGAACGCAACCAATGATAAAAGGTTTTTCAATGTTCCCCTGTTCAAATGCCACAAGGACCTGATCACCGATCTCCGGAAGGAAATAATGCCCCCAGTCTTTACCGCTTGAAGGCATGGCAACTCTTGCCCACTTAAGCTCGTTGGCCTCCTTATCGCGAATAGGAACCGTAACACAGACTCTTCCCGGAAGGGTTTCACTGTGATTTTTGACAACCTCTCCGATAACAACACCGAGTATCCGACTGTCTCCCGTTTCGGTCTTGGTTATATCCTTCTTTGCTATCTCATCTATAACATCGTAAAGTCCCATAAACTCTCCTAATCTAATTACAAACCAACACCGGAACCGACGGACAGTTCAACAGATGATGTTTTTCCTTTAAGCCGTGTGGTATATCCTCTATCCGAGTCGAATACATGTCTTACAGAGGTTACATAAAAGGTGTTGCTCACCTCATCTCCAAATGATTGCAGCTGTATAAATCTTCCGGGTACAAGTGTGGGAATACCTACAAGTTCGACTTCAAAATCCCCGAGTCTGTAAGCTGTATCATTTACGAGA
>JAILKW010000080.1 GCA_024693455.1 Lachnospiraceae bacterium | reverse complement strand
TAGTCATCACCGAATTCCGAAGCAAATACCTTATGTTCTCTTCCGTCCTTTACATCTATTCCGTGATACCAGTACACGATGTTTTCATCCGTATCGTAGAACTTAAGATGATCCTGCATGTACTTACAGCCCTTCTCAGCTGTCTCAAGGAATATCTCTTCACCCGTGAGCATATATGCGGAAGCCATACCATAGATCATACGTGAGATCGTATCGGTCTCCTGACGGTATGTGCTGTCATTTCTCTCACCCGTGAGCATAAGTGATGTTCTGTAGTTATCGTAATTGATATCGCCATCGGGGAACTGTGCATGAACGAAGAAATCGCATATCTCCTTGGACTGTTTAGCCCACCAGCCTTCTTCCTCGAATCTGAAATCATCTTTATTCTTACCGGGAAAATCGATGCACTTGGCTTCAAATACATAATCGTCCTTTGAATCACCGTTTGGGTAGAATATACCGTATACGAAAATCATCTGTCCGGGCTTTAACAGAGTCTTTATCATGGCCGTGGCATCGGAATACGGTTCGCCGAGATTTCTTAAAAGCCTCGCATAAAGATTACTCCCGAGGACCACTTCAAAATCCCTGCCGTCTGAGGTGGTGATGACAAATGTATCCCCTCCCGCGTACTCCTTCACATAGCCGGAAATAAGATCCGAAAACTCAAGTTCTTTAATCTTCATCTTTTGCTTCCTTTCGTTTTTATTGAATCTTTTTCTTTATCACAAGGACATTCTGCCCATTTTCATGATCGTACTCATAAGTCACACTGTCCGCTATCGTCTTTACCATAAATATCCCGTATCCGCCTATAGTCATTTTCTGCGGATCTCCCGTCACCGGATCTTCGGTCTTGAGCGGATCGTACGGTATGCCCTCATCCCTGAACAATAGGATGAAATCTTTGTCTGTCTCTCCGCAGCTGACCCATACCGGTTTGGAAGCCGCATCCTCATCATACGCATACGATGCAATGTTGACATATACTTCCTCAACAGCAATATCAACACTGCTTATCATTTCATGACCGCACCCGCATTCGGACATGACCGACTTTACAAAAGCCGCAACTTCCGGCAGATTTTCCAGAGCGGCAAAAAAATCTTTTGTTTTAAGATGCGAAAAATCGTCCATATTCAATCACTCACAGACAAAAAACAGTCTTTTGATATTTTACAGTTTATACAACATTTTAGCAATATAAGATGATAAAATTGTATATATTTTCTAAGCAGTCACTATATTTAGTAGAAAAAAGGTCATCCGAAAACTATCCGGCCGCTATTTGCGCCCTTGCGTCATGCTATAATAGCCATACGGAGGTGTGATATGTCGATCGATGCAATACTTCTTGCCGGCGGCAGAAGTTCACGGATGGGCTGCGATAAGCGGCTGTTGGAAATAGACGGCAGGAGTTTTATGGATATTCAGATCACAAAGCTCTGCAACACCTGTGCGGAGCATATCTGGGTTTCCGGCTCTCCTCTTACGGCCGCATCCGGCACGGATGCGCACTCATACCCAAAACATACCGAATTCGTTGATGATATCATTCCCGGCAATGGACCTCTTGGCGGTCTGTATTCCTGCCTTATTCGAACAAATGCCAATGCAGTCCTTGTCATTACCATCGATGTTCCGCTGATCTCGCCGGATACATTAAATGCTCTCATCTCCTGTCATCTGGATAACAAAAATGACGCGACCGTATTATCAGCCGCGTCATCATTTGAACCGCTCATCGCGGTATATGATACTCATGTAAAACCTATCATCTCCGAACTCATATCCGAAGAACGTCTTGCTGTCAGGTCACTCCTTGACCGGATAAGCGTCGGACTTTTCCCTTCGAAGGAGATCCTGACGAACTCATCAACTGCAACAGCCGGCAGGATTACGACAGGCTCGTTTCCGTGATCAGCCGATCTTCTCAACCCTGACGGCACATACCTTGTATTCCGGTATCCTTGCGAAATCATCAAGTGCCGCATTTGTCAGTACATTAGCCGGCGAATCCGGGAAATGGAACGGCATCCATGTCTCGCCCTCGGAAACCTTCCGTCCGACCCTGGCCTTTGCGGTTATCTCTCCTCTGCGGCTGATGACCTTTACCGTCTCGCCGTTTGCGATCCCAAGCCTTTCCGCATCCGCAAAATTGATCTCTATGAATCCCTCGCCCGCTATATCCATAAGTCCTGCAGATCTTGCCGTCATGGCCGCAGCGTTGTAATGATACATTATACGTCCGGTCATCATGATAAGCGGATATTCATCGTCGGGAAGTTCCTGCGAAGGCTTGTCTGTTTTAAATGCAGTATGACGAGACTAACTATTAAAAATAGTCAAGTATAAGTTTTAGAATTGTTTGATATGGATTAAAGCGGCTGTGACTTATTCGCAGCAATCAGCACCTTGAAAACTGCATGACGAATAGAGCATCCTGCCGGGTGCTAAAACATAATGTTGTTGATTTGCGGACGTAGCTTATGCCCGGTATGCTTCTCCTGTTATCTGCATACGATAAATGAGCCGTACAAGCTTCTTGCAGGCATGTGAAATAGCAACATAGTAATGTTTTCCTTCAGAGCGTTTTTTTGCGAGGTACGTTTTGAATGTTGGATCCCAGATGCAGACATACTGCGTGGCATTGAATAAGGCATAACGAAGATATTTTGATCCGCGCTTTTCCATTCGGGAGTGTGACGATGTCAGCTGTCCGGATTGATAAGTTGAGGGTGACAATCCTGCAAACGCAAGGACTTGATCAGCGGAATCGAAACGTGTAAAATCACCGATCTCTGCAATAATCATGGCACCCATACGATTTTTTATTCCTGGAATAGTGGTTATCGGAGAATCGATGGAATCCATAATAGTATTTATGGCAGATTCGATCTCATTTATTTCATCAGAGATTACTTGAATGAGATATATTGTATGCCTCAGCTCCATTGATTTAGAGGCCATTGTAGTGCCTATAGAAGCCCTTGCGGCGTTCCTTATGGAGATTGCCATATCTCGTCCATAATGCCCTTTGGAGGCTTCGTATAGAAGGTTCTTAAGACGTGTGAGATGGGCGTCAGCAATAAATGATGCACCGGGAAATTCTGAAAGAAGAGCGTACACGGAGTTCATGTGAAACGTCGGCACCATTTTCTCCAACTCAGGGAAGAGGATGCTGACCAACCTTGAGACTGATACTTTGAGTCGCGAACGCTCCTGAACCTTGTCAAAGCGATATCTTGTTAGCGACTTTAGTTCTTCGTTGTGGTATGATGTTTCCGAGTAGGGCTTGAGTGTCTTATCGGTTAATAACATCATAGCAATGGAAGCAGCATCGACTTTATCCGTTTTCGTCTTTCTAAGGCTCTGACCTTTTCTGAAAAGATTTGTATGTAACGGATTGATAACAAAGCTGGGTAGGCCGTTATCAAGGAGCGAGCGAAGAAGATTGAGATGATAGTGTCCGGTAGCTTCAAGCCCTACTTTAATTTCGGAGACATCATCTGTAAGAGAACCAATCTTCTCATAGAGCTCATCAAAGCCATACAACGTGTTAGGAATAGTAAAAGGTGAAAACAGGATTTCACCATCTGAACCGAGGATACAGCAATCGTGCTTATCCTTTGCAACATCAATACCAATGTAGAACATAGATTACCTCCTTGTGTGTGATTGATAGTGTAATGCTGTTAAGATCCACAGGGCTCTCTGCCGATGTAACCTACTTCTACATAAACCGTCATGCGGTATCTAACTGATCAACATTGAGACAAAGAGACTGTGGTTGGAGCCTCGTTTAAACCGTCTATGCGGTAGGAGGTGATGAACCAATCCACAGCATCTTTAACAGCATAGCCAAACCTATAGAAAAGGTAAAGATAGGCTATGACTTATTTAATAGTAGGAGGAAAAGAGTTTATGGAAAAGAGGAAAGGG
>JAILKW010000056.1 GCA_024693455.1 Lachnospiraceae bacterium | reverse complement strand
TCATAATCAAAGGCGTATTTTTCCTGGCTGAATGTATTATAGAGGTTAAAGGTCGCAATAGAAGCCTCAAATCCGCTGGTAAGCTCCAGATCGACCTCACCAACACCGATATCAGACTTATCAATATTTTTTCCTTCGACTTCAATAACAACTCTTGGGTTCATGAAGTTCGAATAATCTTTTTGAAGTTTAAAAAAATCTATATCAGCACCCATAAATATCCTCTGTTAAAGATAATGTAATGTTTATAAACCCAATAATCCCATGGCATTGTTTGTAAAATTGGCACCGTTAACGGCGGTTTTACCTTCAAATGCCTCTTTGTAAAATTTCTTCCAGGGTCCGTCTTTAAGTCCGTTATCCATGAGATTTGAGTTGTTAGGATCTGCAAGAATAACATTAAGATCAACTGTAGCTCTCGTAGGATGTCCGCTGGGATCGAACATAACGTAATTTGCGGACATGCTTGTAAGTATCCCTGTATATTCCATTCTTGACCAATAAAATGTCACAAGTCTCGTATAAGGAGATCTGAACAAAGATGCAAGTCCTTCAACTTCTTTTCGAACATTTCCCATGAATGCATCATCAGAAAAAGATGATTTTATAGCATCTGCAGTGTCTCTTCCAAGCTGTGAAAGTGAAAGGCTCTGACTCAAGGCTCCGGAGATTTTTTCACTATATGTTTTATCGAGTATCAGCGGTATCCGAAGTTCAAGGTTTGAAGGATAGGTAGCATATTCCATAACGTTTGTACCGGTTTTGGCATTAATACTCATTTTTTGTTTAACAGAAGTACCATGTCCGTTAAGTCTTATGCGTTCAGGATTGTATAGAACCGAAAACCTGAGGTACTTCACTCCATCCAGGCCTTTTTTTACATCCGTTAATTTAGAGACATCGCTAAGCCCCGGGACGCTGTTCGTGACACTTTTAGGAACAGAAGACGCCATTTCAATAGCATTGGCCGCACTCATCAAGTCCCTGACATTAACAGGTTCCTTGGAGGCCTGCTTTTTATTTTCTATCTCTGCTTTTGATATACTTGTCTGATCTACGACTTCGAGAATGGCTTTATCAACATCGCTCATTCCCACCAAGCCTTTAGCAGCGTTTAATACTCCCATATCATTACCTCATCAAACTATGACAATAGTTCTGAAAGTTTTCCTCCGTCAGCTGATCTGTATCGTGAATCGTAGGTATTCTTGCCTTTGAAAAGTGTGCTCTTTGCCGTCTTCCAATATTCCCTGTCAGCATCTGTTTCATTTGTTGCCAATGCCTGAAGCTTAAGATTGGCTGTGGCAAGTACCGGATCACCATCCATATTAAACATCCTGTATTCCACATCCATGTCTATGAGATTTCCCCTGAAACTCATGTCGCTCCATACAAATATCATATCCTGAAGCAGAACATCTGGCAAAAGTCCAAGCAACCCCTGGGTATGATTCAATACTCTTTTTTTCTCATCATCTCCCATAAGTATATTCTTACCCAATGAATAAACCGATTCGAGGTTAAACCCTTGTCCGTATATCGAAAATGCGTCAGTTACGTTTACCGCTTCAAATATCAATGTAAAAGAAAGCACATTCTGGGTAAGATAAGTCTGCAACTGTGCAAATGAATTTCCGCCCGCATCATTGTTGTATCCGGCGGAACCTTCACCTGTGGATGAAAGCCTTATACTTTCGGGATTGTAATTTACAGTATAAGGAATATAGCCACTGTTGTTTAAAGAACCTCTTACGTCTTTATTATCCAACAATCCGGACAGATCGCCGTCTGCCAATTTCATGGCTGCAGAAAGCCCTCCTTGAGCCATATTAGCCAGACTCGTCATACTGGCAGTAGCAATATTCATATCGAAGCCTCCCGTAGCTTTGGGATTACGAGCCTTGCTTCGAATTTCATTGACTTTTTTTATATCGCGAATGCAAAGTACGGCCTTATCAACATTTCCAATCGCTCCGTTTAATACATTCAATCCTCCCATAGATTACAAACCCCGTCTTTTCTTTTCATTATCGAGTTTCTTTTCTATCTGTCTGTAAACCCTGTCGGTAAGTACTCCTACCTGCTCTTTTACGCCTTCGTTGATTCTGGCGTTTAGCTTTTCGGTTTCGGCTTCGATTTTTTCGTTAATTATCTCTTTTACCTTAACTTCTTCTGTCTTGTTTACCTCAACCGTCTTGTTGATAACCTCATTCGTCTGAAGTTCTTTTTTGGTAGTATTTATGATATCCGTTATACGTTCTTCATCGATCTCATTTTCCATCGTTTTATGTACGAAAGAAATATTATCAACAGTCTTTTCTTCAATATCCTCAAATGAAGTGTGTGTATCTTTACTCTTTTTGTATCTTCCGATTATCCTTCCGGTCTCATTTATAACCCGATCCCGGTTTTCAATTTCATTTTCTCTGTTAACTGTTTCTCTAAGATTCTGTTCGTTTATTGTCTGTTCCGTGATGAAATTTTCGTTTGTGACGTTTTCTAAATTAGCTTCCACAAACTCATTTAACTG
>JAILKW010000028.1 GCA_024693455.1 Lachnospiraceae bacterium | reverse complement strand
TCCGTTGTAAAAGGCATTGAAGTCATAAGGCCTTACGATAAGATTTTCTTTCCCCGTCAATTTTTCAATTCTTTCAAGTGAGCTTTCATAATCTAGAGGCAATCTTTCACAGTAATCACTTTTTAAAAATTCATCAAAGGTATCCGTGCTTTTTTTAAAGCCTTTAATTTTCTGATTCCAAAGGGATTCTACCAGATCCTCCTGCCTTCGCAGATAAACTATAACCTTTATATCTGCGTCCAGACCACTACACCATTTCTCAAATTCATTCCACCAGCTATTGTTATTTTGCCAATACCAAAGCCCTTCATCGGAGAGTATGATATCGGAGTTATCAGACAGGGTGGCGTTTAATTTTTCCATACACGATTCATATTCTTTTTGGTATTCATTTCCTCGTATGTAGTAGAGAAAATGACCATTACGGTTTGCACCTATTTCAAGGAAATTTACATCAAAAAGCGGATAAAAGACGTGGTATTTTTCTAATACGGGATTATTGTCCATAAGAAAATCCTGAAGAGCTGAAGTGCCGGTCTTAGGCGTGCCGAAATGAAAAAATACAGTGTTTGACATTAGAGTTACTCCTTTAATATCTCTGTAAAAAAACATGGGCTACGTACTTATTACGTATCCCATGTTAACAAAGCTAAATTAAAGGAAGATTAAGATGAACCACAAAAGTACTTCCCATGCCCAATTTGCTGTTTACCTCTACATCACCGCCATAATGCATGGCGATTTTTTTTGCCAGTGTCAGGCCCAAACCAAAGCCCTCAGTCTGTATGGAATTATCACTCCGGTAGTAGGGTTCAAATACTTTATCCTCATTATTTTCCGGAATACCGCCTCCGTGATCAGCCACAGTCAGGATTATCATTTCAGGATCAGAAGACAGATTTACTTCGATCGGCTTATCCGACATACCGTATTTTAAGGCGTTTGTCAGAAGATTTTCTATGAGTATTATGAGATAACTCATGTTGGCTTCCACAGATATATGCTCCAGATGAAGGTCAAAAATATTGGTTAAATTTTCTGATTCTTCAATATCACTGCATAAAAAAATGATGATCTCATCAAGGCTTATCTGTTCAAGCTGTTCTTTTATTGATGGGTCGTCGAGTTTGGACAATATCAGAAGCTGAGAGGTCAGGTCCCGCATGTGGTTGTTTTGTCTTTCGATCCTGCTTATGTATTCAGGCATGTTTTTTGGATCGTAATTATTGTCTTTTAAGTACTGACACTGTGCACTTATTATTCCGATAGGAGTTTTAAGTTCGTGAGAAAGATTTCTTCCATAATCTTTTTGAGATTTTATTATATCTTCCACACGGTTTAAAAGTCTGTTATGTGCATCTATAAGCGCAACCAGTTCGGGATATTTTATATTGTTATCTATCCTTTCCGAAAAATCATCGTTATTTCCGATCTTTTCGGCTCTTATTATAATGTCGTCAATAATACCTTCGTATCGGCGACTCCATATATTAAGCATGGTAATCATTAGTAGAGAGACAATGATCACGCCTATAACAAGCCATACAATAAAAGTAAAGTATGTGTTTTGAACCAGACTGACAGGTAATAATGTAAGCAGGGTAGTAGGTTCGCCGTATTTGTCTGAAAGATGGCGTGAATGCAGAGTTTTTATGCAATATAGGTAATTGTTGATGTTTTGAAACTCGGAAAGATTGTGAATATAAGAAGGTTTTCTATTGTTTGACAGTTCAGACATAGTCTCAGATGATAATTCATCAGTGGCATTAGTTGAAATTATATTATGATCTCTGCCGTACAGAATATATAAGCAGCCGTCATTGATAATGACATCCTTATCTTCCAGTAAGCACTTTTGAATGTGTTGAATATCCTTCGACAAACTGGTACGGATTGCATCTTTCACCGCACCCATACCAAAAATTACTATTGCTAAACTGAGCAGTAGCGCTAAAAGGAGAACATAGATCGATCCCCATTTAAAAAAATATTTTTTCATTCTTCTTCCTTAAGACAGTAGCCGATACCTCGTATGGTTTGTATGAGTTTTTTATCATGATCGCTGTCGATTTTTTTCCTTAAAAATCTGATATAGACATCAACAACATTGGAGGTTAGTTCTTCACCGTCATTCCAAACACTGCTGATGATCTGTTCACGGGTTAATATCCTTCCGGTATTTCTTATAAGAAACAGAAGTATTTTATATTCTCTGGCTGTCAGCTCTATTTTATCATTTCCGCGAAAGACTTCCATGTCGGACTCGTTTACGACCAGATCTCCGCACCGGTATACATTTTCATGCACACCTACGGTTTTGCGCAGCATCACACGTATTCTTGCAAGAAGAACATCAAAGTCAAAAGGTTTGGTCATATAATCATCTGCGCCACTGTCCAGTCCGTTTACAATGTCGTCAGCTTCGTTTAATGCGGACAGAAACATGACCGGAGTATAGATTTTAAGACTGCGGATCTCTTTTAGGACTGTAAGTCCGTTTACTTTTGGTAACATAATATCAATTATAGCGCCGTCATAGTTGCCCAGGGCCAAATAATCGATAGCTTCTTTGCCGTTTTTACATACATCTATTATATAACCTTCGTTTTGCAGCCTTTCACATAAAAGATTGCGCATATCAGCTTCGTCTTCAGCGATCAATAGTCTCATATTGATATCATCTCTTTCTTGTTAAAAAATAAAATCGATATACATTATAACTGACAAACATTAAAAAAGAATTAAATATGCTATTTTAACACAGTCAGAAATCCCCCACCTTCGAGCACTAGCGCAGGTGGGGGAAAGAGACTTGAATTAGTCGGGTACAAGCCCGAATTCGGACAAGTATTGCAGTGAGACTTTGCTTTACATCGGGATCATTGAGCAGGATAACAGATCAAGAGCATCGGGAGCATTTTCGTTATCACAACAAACATGTACGGTGTAGTTATTGCCGGGATTAAAATTATGGATATAGAAGGTGACTGTATCCATAGCACCGTTATAGGATATACCATCACTGTCATCAACATGCTTGCATCCGGCGTGACGGAAGGGTCCTTTGAATTGGAATACGCCTTTAACCGTAGCACCCTGAGGGATACCTGAGATATTGGTGTTATACTTTCTTATCCTATGTACATCATCACCGGATCCG
>JAILKW010000015.1 GCA_024693455.1 Lachnospiraceae bacterium | reverse complement strand
TATACCTATGATCTTATCGCAAAAGAAGTAATGGGAGAGGTGATCCCTTCTTATGAAGAATTGATGGGCAAGAAAGGGGCGCTAAAAAAAGAAGATCTGCAAAAAGATGAATATAAAAAGCTCTGCGCATATAAGGCATCTGTATATGCAAAGGCAGTCATACCCATGATGAAAAAACTTGCCGCCTTAAATCTTAAAAAGCTTTACTTTGAAATAGAACTTCCTCTTGTTCCCTGTCTTTTTGATATGGAAACAGAAGGTATAGGGATAGATGCAAAAGCATTGGAAGAATACGGAAAGAGCCTTGAGGGCGAGATTGCAAGACTGCAAAACTCCATATATGCTGATGCAGGGGAGGAATTTAACATCAATTCTCCGAAGCAGCTGGGGGTTATCCTTTTTGAGAAGCTCGGTCTTCCGGGTGGAAAGAAGACAAAGACCGGATATTCAACGGCAGCTGATGTTTTGGAAAAACTTGCGGCTGAATATCCTTTTGTCAGAGATATACTTTCATACAGACAGCATACAAAATTAAAATCCACATACGCCGAGGGATTGGCTTCATGGATAGCAAAGGACGGACGGATACATACAAGATTCCGTCAAACTGTTACGGCAACAGGCAGACTTTCAAGCACCGATCCCAATCTTCAAAATATTCCCATAAGACTTCCCTTGGGACGAATGATAAGAAAGGTTTTTATTCCAAGGGAGGGATGTTTGTTTGCCGATGCGGATTATTCGCAGATAGAGCTTAGGGTTTTGGCTGCCCTTTCCGGTGATGAAAGGCTTATAGAAGCTTACAGGGAAAACCGGGACATTCACAGGACGACAGCGGCCCTTGTGTTCCATAAGGATCCGGAAGATGTTACGGATCTGGACAGAAGAAATGCCAAAGCCGTTAATTTTGGAATTGTTTACGGTATATCCGGTTTCGGACTCGGCGAAGATCTTGGGATAAGCAGAAAGGAAGCTCAAAAGTATATCGATGATTATTTTGTTGCATATCCGGGGCTTAAAAAATATATAGATGATCTGGTTGATTTCGCAAAAGAAAACGGGTATGCACTTACAAAATATGAAAGACGCAGGCCGATACCCGAGCTTAAGTCTTCAAACTTCATGCAAAGAAGTTTCGGAGAAAGGGTAGCCATGAATGCACCCATACAGGGAACGGCTGCAGATATCATAAAAATAGCAATGCTCCGTGTCTACAGGAGGATTAAAAGAGAAAATCTATCTTCAAGACTCCTGCTTCAGGTTCATGACGAACTTCTTATAGAAACAGTGGCGGAGGAGCTTGATAATGTAAGGACGATCCTTGAAGAGGAGATGAAAAATGCGGCCGATCTTTCGGTATCTTTGGAGATAGGAGAGAGTGAAGGCGCTACCTGGTACGATGCCAAATAAAGTGTTTGTCAAAGGATGAGCTATTTGCAAAGGCGCTTAAAAGTGGTATAATTTTTAGGTTATTATGGACAGTTAAAAGCAGTGTATAAAGATTATGAAATTTATAGGTATAACCGGAGGCGTTGGCTGCGGAAAGTCGATGGTGCTTCGGTTTTTGGAAAGTGAATATCATGCTTATATCATTTATTCGGATAAATTGGCGGAGGAATTGTGTGCGCCCGGAGGCGAATGCCTTAGCCGGATAAAAGAGCTTATTCCTTCGGTCTTTCCGAAAAACGTTATCGATGAGAACGGTGCCATGGACAGAGCTGCCATGGCAGAGACGGTCTTTAATTCCAAAGAGGCAAGGAACGTTTTGAACGGGATAATCCATCCTGCGGTAAAGCGCAGGATAATCGATCTGATTTCGGAAAAAAGATCCGGGGGACAGACAGAATTACTGGTGCTTGAGGCAGCACTTTTAGTTGAAGAAGGCTATAAGGAAATCTGTGATGAACTTTGGTACATTTACGCACCGGAGAGTGAACGCAGAGAAAGACTTAAAGAGCACAGAGGCTATTCCGATGGAAAAATAGATTCTGTAATGGCAAGTCAGCTCAGCGAAGAAGAGTTTAGGGCCAATTGTGACGTCGTTATCGATAATTTTGGCTCAAAAGAGGATTGTTACGAAAAATTAAGAGTTGAGCTGGACAGACTGTTGGCGTAGAAAATTATTTTGGAGAAAACAATGAGTGATATTGTAAAGGCAAATGATAATGTTGAAACAGACGGAAATGATTATGTTTTCGGACTTGACATAGGTACCAGAAATGTAGTCGGAGTTGTCGGATATCCTACAGATAACGGATTCTATGTTGAGGCCGAGTACATGACAGAACACGATACCAGGGCCATGCTTGACGGACAGATACATGATATAGGTAAGGTGGCAGGAGTCGTAAGTAAGGTTAAAAAAGAACTGGAAGAGCAGATTTCATTTCCTCTTACGGATGTTTGTATAGCAGCTGCGGGTCGAGTGCTCAGGACTGTTACCACCAGAGTAGAGATGAACTTCGATGAAGAGAAGGTCATAACCGGTGAAGATATAAACACTCTTGAACTTATAGGAGTGGATCAGGCTCACCAGGATCTTCTTATGGAAAAGGGTCCGTATAAGTTTTACTGTGTAGGTTATACGGTAATGAAGTACTATCTCAACGGGGAACTGTTTTCCAATCTGGAGGGACATAAAGCTACCAGGATCGAAGCCGTTATTATAGCAACCTTCCTTCCGGAAGATGTTGTTGACGGACTCTACAGTGCATGTGAACGTGCGAAGCTTTCAGTTGCCAATATGACACTCGAGCCTATAGCGGCGATCAATGTCGCTATACCGCAGAACTTCAGAATGCTTAATATAGCTCTTGTGGATGTCGGAGCAGGTACTTCCGATATTTGTATAACCAGAGACGGAAGCATTATAGCTTACGGTATGATACCTTATGCCGGAGATGAGCTTACCGAAGTTTTGGTACAGGCACTTCTCATAGATTTTGCGACTGCGGAAAATGTCAAAAAACTTGCGGTTGACAATAAGGAGATAAAATATAAAGACATAATGGGAATTGAACATACCATCACTTCAAAAGAAGTAGATAAGATAACCAATCCCGTTATGGAAAAGATAACCAAGGCTGTTGCGGATAAGATAAAAGATCTTAACGGAGGAAAAACAGTAGCAGCCTGCTTCGTGGTAGGAGGCGGAGGAAAGGTAAACGGCTTCTGTAAGAATCTTTCCAAAGAACTTGAGATAATAGAAGAGCGTGTTGCATTAAGAGGAGAGGAAGTAATGGGCAATGTCAGCTTCCGACAGACCGAGGTTAAAAAAGATCCTCTTCTTGTCACACCTATAGGTATCTGCCTTTCATATTATGAACAAAAGAACAACTTCATTATGATCAGATTCAACGGTCAGAGAATGAAGCTTTATGATAATGGGCATCTTCGTATAGTTGATGCCGCAATGCAAGCCGGAATGGATACGGATGAACTCTTCCCTCAAAGAGGAAAGGAGCTTCATTATACGGTAAACGGAAAGCAAAAGATACTGGGCGGAACAAAGGGTGAGGCTGCCAAGATAACGATGAACGATGTTGAGGCAGGACTTAATACACCGCTTGTTCCGAATGCAATGATCACCATAATCAATTCCACAGCAGGAGACGGGAATAAAATAAAGATTTCCCAGCTTGATGAATTTACCGGTCAGTATATTACCTTTGTAGTTAACGGACAAAGGGTTACATGTCCCAAATATGTTGAGGTTAACGGAAAGCTTGAACCGGGTGATTATGAGATCAAAGATCAGGATGTGATAGAAACAAGAGCATATTATACGGTTGGACAGCTTTCGGCATTTATGGATGTTGAGATCGATCCTAACTATTCAATCCTTGTAAACAACAAAGAAGCTTCGCTTGATACTCTTATCTATGAGAATTTTGCGATAGAATGGGTTACGACCGGTTTCGGACTTAATGACGGCAATTATGTGCCGGAAGGAATTAGCGGTGTGTCGGAGGATGATCTTAATCCGCAGCTTGATTATTCACCTAAGGATTACAACGAAGATCTTATTCCGAAACATGATGATTCCAATCCTTTTGCCATTTCCGAAGAAGAGTACCAAAGAAGACTTAAGGAAAAACAGGATACAGATAACGAAGCAGAAACGGATAACAAGAATCTGACCATCCATATAAAGGCAAACGGACAGGATGTTACGATGTCAGACAAGACAGAATACATCTTTGTAGATATATTCAATTTTATAGATTTTGATACCAATGAAGCCAACGGAAGGACAGCGTATTCTATGATAAACGGGGTTGAATGCGGATATGCCGATCCCATACATGACGGAGATGAGGTTACTATCGAATGGAGGGAATCATAGATGGAGCTTTTCAGCATAGCCAGCGGAAGCAGCGGTAACTGTATCTGTGTTGGAAATGATACGGATCATGTTCTTATAGATGTGGGAATAAGCGGTAAAAAAGTAGAAGCAGGCATGAATGAGATGGGTTATACAACTCCCGATATGTCAGCCATACTTATTACTCATGAACACAGTGATCATGTGTCCGGACTCGGAGTCATATCCCGTAAATATTCACTGCCCGTATATGCAACACAGGGTACAATAGATGCGATATTTGATATGCCGGGACTTGGTAAACTCGATAAGGATCTTTTCCATGTAATAAAACCGGATGTACCTTTTTTACTTGGCTCACTTAAAATAAAGCCAATACGTATTTCTCATGATGCGGCGGAACCTGTTGCATATATTTTGTCCGACGGTAAGAAAAAGATAGGTGTTATCACCGATCTTGGAATGTATGACGAATACATTGTGGAAAACATCAGCGGGCTTTCGGCTCTTTTGCTTGAAGCCAATCATGATGTCAGAATGCTTGAAGTGGGAAGATATCCCTATCCTCTTAAGAGACGTATACTCGGGAATAAAGGGCATCTTTCGAATGAACTTTCGGGACAGCTTTTGGGAAGGGTATTGCATGATAATATGACACATGTACTGCTCGGACATCTTTCACACGAGAATAACTATCCACGTCTTGCGTACGAGACAGTATCTTCAGAGGTTACTTTGGGAGACAATCCGTACAAGGGCTCGGATTTTCCTATAGATATTGCCGGGCGTGACCGGGTTTCAGAAAGAATCGTATGCTAATTTGGAGGAAATATGAGTAAAGCAAACAGAACTATAATAAGTGTGGTTGGAAAGGATACGGTTGGTATCATCGCAAGGGTTTGTACCTATCTGTCAAATAATCAGATAAACGTTTTGGATATTTCGCAGACCATCCTTTCGGGATTTTTCACCATGATGATGATCGTGGATCTTTCGGGCTCGGACAAGGCTTTTGAGGAAGTTCAAAAGGAACTTACACAGATCGGGGAGGAGATCGGAGTCGATATTAAATGTCAGCGTGAAGAAATATTTGAAATGATGCATAGGGTATAAGACGATGATTAACATATTTGAAGTAAACGAAACAAATAAGATGGTGGAGGAGCAGAATCTGGATGTTCGCACCATCACGATTGGAATAAGTCTTTTTGATTGTATGGATTCGGACATAGATAAACTCTGTGATAACATATATCGAAAGATTACCACTGTTGCAGCCGATCTGGTCAAGGTCGGAAAAGAAATAGAAAAAGAATATTCCATTCCCATAGTAAATAAAAGAATATCAGTCACACCCATAGCTATGATCGGTAGCAGTGCATGTAAGGATACCGGGGATTACGTCAGAATAGCAAAGACTCTTGACGACGCTGCAAAGGCGGTGGGAGTCAACTTTCTTGGCGGCTATTCAGCAATAGTATCAAAGGGAATGACAAAGTCCGATGAGCTTCTTATCAGATCCATTCCCGAGGCAATGGCATCCACTGAATATGTATGCAGTTCGGTTAATGTGGGCTCTACCAAGACAGGTATCAATATGGATGCCGTCAGACTGATGGGACAGATAATAAAGAGTACGGCGGAAGCTACAAAAGATAACAGCTGTATGGGTGATGCCAAGCTGGTAGTATTTTGCAACGCACCGGATGATAATCCTTTTATGGCCGGAGCATTTCATGGAGTAAGTGAGGCCGACGCCATAATAAATGTAGGTGTTTCCGGTCCGGGTGTAGTTAAAAGGGCTCTCGAAAAGGTAAGAGGAGAAAGTTTTGAGATCCTTTGCGAGACTATAAAAAAGACAGCCTTTAAGATTACCAGAGTAGGTCAGCTTGTTGCAAAGGAAGCGTCGGAAAGACTTGGGATACCTTTTGGAATAATAGATCTTTCTCTTGCACCGACTCCTGCTATAGGAGATTCGGTTGCCGGTATTTTGGAGGAGATCGGACTTGAAAGAGCAGGTGCTCCGGGAACAACGGCTGCTTTGGCTCTTCTTAATGACCAGGTTAAAAAAGGCGGTATCATGGCATCTTCGTATGTCGGAGGTTTGTCGGGAGCCTTTATTCCGGTCAGTGAAGATCAGGGAATGATAGATGCAGCCAAAGAAGGGGCTCTTACTCTTGAAAAATTAGAGGCCATGACCTGCGTTTGTTCGGTGGGTCTTGATATGATAGCTATTCCGGGAGATACTTCGGCAGAAACTATTTCCGGTATCATAGCCGATGAGATGGCTATAGGAATGATAAATCAAAAGACTACGGCGGTAAGACTCATTCCCGTGATAGGTAAAGGGGTCGGGGAAGAGGTTGAATTCGGAGGCCTTTTGGGGAGAGCTCCGATAATGCCGGTAAACTCTTTTGGATGTGGTGATTTTATAAACAGAGCGGGGCGTATTCCCGCACCTGTTCATTCGTTTAAAAATTAAAGGGGAGAGACCATGCTTACTAATTTACCCGGAGGGACAGTAATTTTAAAAGAAAAAGAGATCAACATGGATATGTACAAGATATTGTCCGGACATGTTGAGATTTATATTAATTACGGAACGGAAAAGGAAACCATTCTTGGTATCCTTTCAAAAGGAGCTTATTTTGGGGAAATAGGTCTTTTTACTCAAAAACCTGCCATATATACTGTTGTGGCATACTCCGATGTCGTACTTAGGCGAATAACGGACAGCGAGATAGAAGATTATATTTCTCAAAACACCCATGATATGTTGGCGATCATTCATAACATGGCTAATACAATGTACAATCTTAAGTTTAATATGGATCTGGCTCTCAATGATATTCCGGACGAGAAACAGGTTGAGGATGTACAAAGCAGAAATAAACAGATAATCAAAGACCATCTTCAAGGGATGACTCCCGAAGAAGATGATGAGTAGAATTACAGTGTATATAGGAGTATAAAAAATCCTCGTTTCCTTTTTGGAAACGAGGATTTTCTTTGTAAATAACAGACCGGATCAGTCGTCATTCTCATCATCGGCGGATGTTGTGTAAACAGTACGTTTTCTGGCCATCTCATCACTTTCGAGATATTCATCGTAAGTGGTGATCTTGTCGATGATCTTTCCGCCGGGAAGTATCTCGATGATACGGTTGGCGGTGGTCTCGACTATCTGATGGTCTCTTGAAGAAAACAGAAGAACACCGGGGAATTTTTTCATTCCTTCGTTAAGAGCCGTGATACTTTCCATGTCAAGGTGGTCGGTAGGCTCATCGAGGATCAGTATATTGCTGCCTTCGATCATCATACGTGAGAGCATTACGCGGACTTTTTCTCCTCCGGAAAGAACTCTCATCTTTTTAACACCGTCTTCTCCCGCAAAAAGCATTCTGCCAAGGAAGCCTCTGACATATGTGGCGTCCTTTATTTCGGAATACTGTGTGAGCCAGTCAACGATGATAAGGTCGGTATCGAAAATTGAGGTATTATCTTTGGGGAAGTAGGACTGGGAAGTGGTAACACCCCATTTATAGCTTCCCTCATCGGGCTCCATCTCACCCATGAGTATCTGGAAAAGAACTGTCTTTGCGAATTCATTGCCGCCGACAAAAGCTATCTTGTCATCATGGCCTACGGTAAATGAAACATGATCAAGGACAAGCTCTCCGTCAATGGTTTTGGTTATATCTTCTACCATAAGGACTTCGTTTCCGATCTCTCTGTTGGGACGGAAGTCAATGTAGGGATATTTTCTGCTTGAAGGTCTGATATCGTCAAGCTCGATCTTCTCAAGAGCACGTTTTCTTGAAGTAGCCTGTTTGGATTTTGAGGCATTTGCGGAGAAACGGGAGATGAACTCCTGAAGCTCTTTTATCTGTTCTTCCTTTTTCTTGTTTGCTTCTTTCCTCTGTTTTAATATCAGCTGGGAAGATTCATACCAGAAGTCGTAGTTTCCTGCATAAAGCTGGATCTTGCCATAGTCGATATCGGCAGTATGAGTACATACCTTGTTAAGGAAGTAACGGTCATGGGATACAACTATGACCGTATTGTCAAAATTGATAAGGAACTCTTCAAGCCAGCCTATGGCATCAAGGTCCAGGTGGTTGGTAGGCTCGTCGAGAAGAAGGATGTCGGGATTACCGAAAAGGGCTTTGGCAAGGAGAACCTTTACCTTGGCAGCACCGGGTAAGTCTGACATCATACTGTAATGAAGATCTGTTTCTATACCGAGTCCGTTTAAAAGAGTGGCAGCATCACTTTCTGCGTTCCATCCGTCCATTTCGGCAAATTCCGCTTCAAGTTCGCTGGCTTTAATACCATCTTCGTCGGAAAAATCTTCTTTCATATAAATAGCGTCTTTTTCTTTCATGATATCGTAGAGGCGTTTGTTACCCATGATAACAGTGTCAAGTACGCTGTATGAATCGTATTTGAAGTGATCCTGCTCCAAAAAAGAAAGTCTCTCGCCGGGAGTGATGATCACATCTCCGTTAGTGGGTTCAAGTTGGCCGGAGAGTATTTTGAGAAAAGTTGATTTACCTGCTCCGTTTGCTCCGATGACTCCGTAGCAATTGCCTTCCGTGAATTTGATGTTGACATCTTCGAAGAGGGCTTTTTTTCCCAAACGAAGAGTAATGTTACTGGCCTGTATCATTTAAAAACTCCTTTAAATAAGTGTAAATTTGTTGCAGAGTATAACATACTCGCCTATTTTACTCTATAGAAATTTTCCTTTCAAGAAAAAAAGTTACTAATAATAAGAAAAGAAACCGAAAAAACTAAGGCAACAAGTCGGGATGCCCGATCTTTTCGGTATTTTGTATACATAAGAAATTGTGAATATGTACTAAATTAAAAACAGTATACATATATATAATCTATTGATTTTTAATGATAAAAAAATTAAACTTATAGAAGCGACTTTTGCGCGATAAATTTCGCGTTTAGGTGTAATACTATATTCTTGTAGGAGGAAAAATATGAAAAGAGCAATGAAAACCATGGATGGTAACCATGCAGCAGCTCATGCATCTTATGCATTTACTGATGTAGCGGCTATCTATCCGATCACTCCTTCTTCTGTTATGGCAGAAGCAGCAGATGAGTGGGCAACAGCAGGACGTAAGAACATTTTCGGACGTACTGTACAGATCACAGAAATGCAGTCAGAGGCAGGTGCCGCAGGTGCTGTTCACGGATCACTTGCAGCAGGTGCTATGACTACTACATTTACAGCATCACAGGGACTTCTCCTTATGATCCCCAACCTTTACAAAGTTGCAGGTGAGGGACTTCCCGGAGTATTTAACGTTTCCGCACGTTGCGTAGCCAGCCATGCTCTTAATATCTTCGGAGATCATTCCGATGTTTATGCATGCCGTCAGACAGGATGCGCTATGCTTTGCGAGAGCAGTGTTCAGGAAGTTATGGACCTTACACCCGTTGCACATCTTGCAGCACTTAAGGGAAGTATTCCTTTCATTAACTTCTTTGATGGTTTCCGTACCTCCCACGAGATTCAGAAGATTGAGACTTGGGATTATGAGGATCTTAAGGATATGCTTGATATGGATGCTGTTACAGCATTCCGTCAGGGAGCACTTAACCCCAATCATCCTGAGGAGCAGGGTAGTGCACAGAACCCTGATCTCTTCTTCCAGTCAAGAGAAGCTTGCAACAGCTCATATAATGCACTTCCGGCTATCGTTACAGAGTACATGAACAAGGTTAACGAGAAGATCGGTACAGACTATAAGCTCTTCAATTACTACGGAGCTCCCGATGCTGAGAACATCATCATCGCTATGGGATCTGTTTGCGAGACTATTGATGAGACTATCGATTATCTTGTATCACAGGGAGAGAAGGTTGGTCTTGTTAAGGTTCGTCTTTATCGTCCTTTCGTTAAGGAAGCTCTTATCGAGGCTATTCCCGATACAGTTAAGAGAATCAACGTTCTTGATCGTACAAAAGAGCCCGGATCACTCGGTGAGCCTCTTTACCTTGATGTTGTTGCAGCTCTTCGCGGCAGCAAGTTTGATCAGGTTGAGATCTTCAGCGGACGTTACGGACTTGGATCAAAGGATACGATTCCTGCTGATATCATCGCTGTATATCACAACAACGATAAGAAAGAGTTCACTCTTTCAATCCATGATGATGTAACAAATCTCTCACTTGACAGAAATGAGAATCCTGTTACAGCTCCCGAAGGAACTACAGCTTGTAAGTTCTGGGGACTTGGAGCAGATGGTACTGTCGGAGCTAACAAGAACTCCATCAAGATCATCGGTGACAATACTGACATGTATGCTCAGGCATATTTTGATTATGACTCAAAGAAGTCAGGTGGTGTTACAATTTCTCACCTTCGCTTCGGTCATACACCTATCCGCAGCACATATCTTATCAACCAGGCTAACTTCGTAGCTTGCCATTGTACAGCTTATATACATAAGTACAACATGGTTCAGGATCTTGTACCCGGCGGTACATTCCTCTTCAATACACAGTGGACAGAGGATGAACTTGATGAGAAGCTTCCCGGACAGGTTAAGCGTTATATCGCTGAGAACAACATCAACTTCTACATTATCGACGGTGTTAAGATCGGTAAGGAGATCGGACTTGGAAAGCGCATCAATACAGTTCTTCAGTCAGCTTTCTTCTCACTTACAAAGCTTATCCCCGAAGAGCAGGTTATCAAGCTCATGAAGGATGCAGCTACAGCTTCTTACTCCAAGAAGGGTGATGACATCGTTAAGATGAACCATGATGCTATTGATGCAGGTGCTACAGCTTATAAGAAGGTTAATGTACCTGAGTCATGGAAGAACTGCGCTGATGACGACCTTTCACCTTCAATCGATGAGAGCGGACGTAAGGATGCAGTTGATTTTGTTAAGAATATCCAGTTCAAGGTTAACGCACAGGAGGGTAACTCAGTTCCCGTTTCTGTTGTTAAGACTTATGAGCATGGTCAGACTCCTTCCGGAACAGCTGCTTACGAGAAGCGTGGTGTAGCTACTGATGTTCCTGTATGGGATTCAACTAAGTGTATCCAGTGTAACCAGTGTTCATATGTATGTCCTCATGCAGCTATCCGTCCTGTTGCTATGACAGAGGCTGAGGCAGCTAACGCACCTGAGGGAATGCAGATGAAGGACATGACGGGAATGCCCGGATACAAGTTTGCTATTACTATTTCCGCATACGATTGTACAGGCTGCGGTTCATGTGTTAACGTTTGTCCTGACAAAGTACAGGCGATCAACATGGCATCCTTCGAGGATAATGAAGGAGAGCAGAAGTTCTTCGACTTCGGTGTTAAGGTATCCGATAAAGAAGAAGTTATTGAGAAGTTCAAGCTCAATTCAGTTAAGGGATCACAGTTCAAGCAGCCCCTCCTTGAGTTCTCAGGAGCCTGCGGTGGATGCGGTGAGACACCTTATGCTAAGCTTCTTACACAGCTCTTCGGTGAGCGTATGTACATTGCAAACGCAACAGGATGCTCATCAATTTGGGGTAACTCATCACCTTCAACACCTTACACTGTTAACTCAAGAGGACAGGGACCTGCATGGTCTAACTCACTTTTCGAGGATGCAGCAGAGTTTGGTTACGGTATGCTTCTTGCACAGCGTGCAATTCGTGAAAGACTTAAAGAGAACCTTGACGGCATGAACGCATCAGGCGAGCTTGCTGACGCAATCAAGGCTTGGAATGATACATATGACAGCGGCGTTACAAACGGACCTGCAACAGATGCTCTTGTAGCAGCTCTTGAGAAGGACGGATCATCAGATGCCAAGGCTGTACTTGCTGAGAAGGATTTCCTTTCCAAGAAGTCACAGTGGATCTTCGGTGGTGACGGATGGGCTTACGATATCGGATTTGGCGGTCTTGATCATGTACTTGCTTCAGGCAAGGATATCAACATCATGGTATTCGATACCGAGGTTTATTCAAATACAGGTGGACAGTCATCAAAGGCTACACCCGCAGGTGCTATTGCTCAGTTTGCAGCAGGTGGTAAAGAGACAAAGAAGAAGGATCTTGCAGGCATCGCAATGAGCTACGGTTATGTATATGTTGCTCAGATAGCTATGGGTGCTGATATGAATCAGTGCGTTAAGGCTATTGCAGAGGCAGAGGCTTATCCCGGACCTTCAATCGTTATCGCTTATGCTCCTTGTATCAACCATGGTATCCGTAAGGGTATGTCAAAGGCTCAGACAGAGGAGAAGCTTGCTGTTGAGGCTGGTTACTGGCATAACTTCCGCTTCAACCCTGCAGTTGAAGACGGTAAGTTCACTCTTGATTCCAAGGCTCCTACAGGAGACTTCCAGGAATTCCTTAAGGGTGAGGCTCGTTATGCAGCTCTTGCTAAGTTCAATCCCAATAAGGCAGCTGATCTCTTTGCTAAGTCACAGAAGACTTATGAGGAGAGATATGATCACCTTACAAAACTGGTTGACCTTTACAAATAATTTTATAAAAAGATCCGCGTAATGATATTTGCCGGATATTGGAACAGGCTTTACTTTATGGTAAATGTTCCTTAAAAAAGAAACGCCCTTTATCGGCGTTTCTTTTTTTTCTATTGAATCGATGGTTGCAATGTATTATTATATTTAATAGTACATATTTATTTTCATAACTAAATATTGTGCTTTCTTGCGAGTTTGTCACATATATAATGTATTTGACAATTAGTGGCCTTTTAAAAAAGGATTACCAATATGTCCAAAAATAAAGATAAAAATGAAGAAAAAGATAAAATCAAGGTTAGGTTTTCAATAAGCCTTAAGGCTATAATAGGGATATTGATCCTGTCAGCTCTTATATCAGCTGCATCCGTTATTTTCGGAACAATGGCTTTTAGGGCTATACAGGTTTCTGAAAGAGTTCAAAAGAATCATGCACTTGCCCGTACGATAGCGATAATGGTTGATCAGGATGTAGCCTGCAGTGCCTATATAGATACATTGAAAATGTACAACAGTATTCCGGAAGAAGAAAAACAGGATCCTTTTTCAAAAGAGTATACTTCGCATTTCAGTGATATTAAATATGATATAGGCTTTATCAGGATGAGGAATCAGCTCAAAAGAATAGCCAGACAAAATGAGGTTGAATGGATAAGTTTTCAGATCCAGCTTCCGAATGAGGAAAAAGTCCTGTATGTTCTTGATACGGAAGACAGAGCGGATCACAAATATGAAACCGGTTATTGGAGAGTATTTGATGAGCAGGAGAAACAATCTCTTAAGCAAAACAGGTTCAATGATCATATAACCGGATATGAGGAATTTGGATATAAAGATAAGGATGATGAAGGTTTTTTCAGGTCAGGATCTCCATTTTATTCAGAAAATATGACTGAGGTACTTGGTTATGTGGTCATTTACGAAAAATGGGAAGAGACGGACACCTTAAGTGCAACATTTTTTATACTTTTTTCCATATTAATGCTTATACTTACCACCGTACTTGCATTCGTAGCGGCTTTCATAACAAATATATTTATTTCAAGGCGTATCGTTAAACTTACAAAAGCGGCTATTGCTTATACGGAATGTGAAGATAAAGTACATAACAAGGGATTTTTTAAAGACGTTAACATTAAATCCAATGAC
>JAILKW010000013.1 GCA_024693455.1 Lachnospiraceae bacterium | reverse complement strand
AAGAAGGTTGTTCCAAGCACCCATTGATGAAAGGATAGCCATGGAAGCGAAAGCCGGCTTTGTTATGGGAAGCATGATCTTAAGACAAATACCGTACTCGGTAGCTCCGTCTATACGTCCGGCATCAAGAAGTTCCTTGGGAAGCGATTCCATATACTGTCTGAAGAAGAATATGGTAGACGCTCCGCAGAGTCCGGGAAGGATAACACCCCATGTACTGTCGATAAGTCCAAGTGCAATGATCTCCATGTAAAGAGGAAGCATAAGGATTTCGAAAGGAACCATCATTGTAGCAATTACAAGGAAAAGCAAAAGATTCTTTAACTTGTAGTTATACATTGAAATACCGTAAGCTACAAAGTAGCAAATGACAAGTGTACCAACAACTGATACAAATGTCAGGAAAAGAGAATTCTTAAACCAGTTGAAATATTTAAGAGAGTCCTCATTTCCACTGAAAAGATATGTGTAGTTGTCCAGGCTCATTGTTGAAACATCAAGATCAATAGCAAGGCCTTTACGAATGAGCTCTTTACCGGGTCTGAATGATGCCAAAAGTCCGGCAAATACCGGGAATACAACCAGGAAGGAAAGGAATGCAAATACCAGTGTTCCCAGCACTGTAAGAACGGTGGTTTTGGTACCTCCAACCTTAACAGCCTTTTTTGTTTCCATATTATCTGTCCTCCTTCTTGAATGTACCGTTCAGGAATAACTGAACCATGTTAATAACAAGAGCGATAAGAAGGAGTACAAGTCCTACCGCAGATGCATATCCCATATCGTTCTTCTCGATACCTCTCTTATACAAGTATCCTACGATAGTAAGACCGATGTTATGAGGTGATGAGTTACCTGCCCACAACATGAAACTCTCAAGGAACATTGCAAGTCCGGCATAAACCGAAATTGTAAGAACGTAGATAAGTGTAGGCTTAAGCATAGGAATCGTTACATAAATAAACTTCTGGATAGTGTTAGCTCCATCGATGTCAGCTGACTCATAAAGTCCTTTATCAATAGACTTAAGTCCTGACAGGAAATAAAGCATATTAACACCTGTCCAACGCCAGCAGCAAAGAAGCAGCAACGCTACCATTGACAAATGCGGATCTTTGAGCCATTTAACGGATTCAAATCCAAGTGACTCAAGAATCATATTCATCTGACCTGTCTTATACTCTGAAAACATAAGACGGAAAAGTGTACCTGAAATAACAACTGATGTAAGAGCGGGCATGTAGAGAACTGCCTTCCAAAAGCCCTTTGCCTTTACCAGTCTTGAATCCATAAGAACCGCAAAGAAAAGCGGGAAAGGAATCAAAAGAAGCAGTGTGTAGATCATGTACCTCATTGAATTAAATACGGCTGTATGGAAAACTGTATCTCCCAAAAGTTTTGTATAGTTCCCCATCGCTACAAAAGTCTCTCCCTTAGCGCCGATATCAAAGAAACTCATCCTGATTGTTGAACAAAGGGGATAAATCCAGAATATCGCAAAACTGAGAAGGAAGGGCAAAACAAAAACATACGGAGCTGTCTTCTGCGAATAAAGGAATTTTTTAAAGATATTTTTCTTATTTTGTTCCATTACTTCTCCCTCATATAATAGATAAAAAGGGCGCCGCATTAGTGATATTCAACTATCTACTATTGCGACGCCCCACCATCTTAAGTGTCATCCACTTACTTACATGTAAGTGCGCATTTTTAATGGATTACTGCTCGAGATCTACTGCATCCTGAGCTTCAGCAAGAGCCTCATCAACATCCATGCCGTCCTCGAGTACCTCATTAAGTGTAGTTGTGCAAAGCTGCTCGTTGATTGTCGGGCTGATTGCTACTACAGAAATCTTTCCGATCTCTTTTGAAATCTGTGAAAGAACATCATAAGGATAGTTACGGAAGAACTTATTGTAAGCGTTCTCATCGTTATGAGCGAACTTATCATCTGTCCAAAGAGCTGTGTTACATACGTCAAATCCGAGGTTCTCCCAGATGTATGTCTCACCTTCTGTACCCATCTTAGCCCAGCAAATGAACTCTGCTGCAAGAGCTGTGTCCTTAGACTGATTTGTTACAACAGTACCTGTTCCGCCGACACCTACTGAACGAGGCTGACCCTTTTCAAATACGGGCATCGGAGCGATATACCAGTTACCTGTCTCCTCAGGCATGTAGTTAAGGAATCTACTCATATACCACATAGCCTTAGGGAATGATACGATATTGTGATCAAGGATGTTCTGGAATCCAGCCTCAAGGTCAACATGTCCATCGGGAGAAACCTGAGCTACACCCTCATCAAGCCACTTCTGCTGCATTGTAAGCATCTTCTTAACTGAGTCAAGCTTAACGTTTGCGGGTCCTTCGAATCCACCTGTCCAGTCCTCGCCATACTCAGCCATAGCGATCCAGGGCCAGTCAACTCCGCCTGTATCTACAGAAGTCCAATACTTACCTTCGGGATTTCCGATTGCTTCAAGGTACTTCTTACCAAGTGCCTCATAATCATCCCATGTTACAACTGCATCAACGTCCTTCTGTGAAAGACCTGCATCCTCAAGAGCCTTGAGGTTATAATACATAACTGTAGCACCTACATGGAAAGGAGCTCCGTAATAGTTGCCGTCAGCACCCTGGTATGTTTCCATTCTGGAAGTAACCATTGTCTCTAAATAAGGTGATGCTGCGTCATTAAGAGGAACGAGCCAGTTAGACTCACCTGCTACAACGTTGGGGAACTGTCCTACTTCTACGTCGCAGATATCAGGAGCACCTGTTCCTGCCTGAAGAGACATAAGAAGCTTCTGATGCATATCACCATAAGGATATGTAGTAGCTGTGATCTCGATTGTCTTGTCAGGATTCTGCTTGTTCCACTCCTCTACCATGTTAAGATAGAATGTTCCGTGGAGTTCAACGAATGTCCAAAGCTCGAAATGTGTTCCGTTAGGATCACCGGCTGTAGATGTAACAACGTCCTCACCTGCTGCCTCTTCCTCACCTTCGGCTTCAGCTTCTTCTTCGCCGCCTTCTTCAGTGGTCTCTTCGGTAGCTGTCGTATCTTCAGCCGACTTACTGCTGCCTCCGCATCCTGCGAGAGAGCCTGCTACCATTGTTGCACAAAGAAGTGCACTAAGTAGTTTCTTTTTCATGTTATACCCTCCTCATGAAATTCTATTCGGAATGAGGACCTTCCTCGTTCCGTGTTCTGATTTGTATGATAATACAGTGAGGGGATAATGTCAATACTATTTTCGTGAAATAATTTACAAAACCCTAAATAAATACGTGTTTTTGTTAGATGTGTTAGGTTTTTATTCCTAACTTTTGGGCATAATTAACAACAGTCAGCATTCTTAGATTCTTTATATTTAGATTCATCTAAAATATTTCATTAATTTTACTTTTCGATTTTTAATTAATTAGCATTCTAATTTAGATTTTTCATATATATTAAGCTTTTCAGTCAGATATACTCTGTTTTTTTATTTCATCTGTTTCGAAAATAAAGCTCACCGAATTCTTTTTACCTGAACCATCCCCTGTAAATGAGGTATATTTTTTATCGATTTTTCTCATTTTTTTGATATTATTGACCACTTTCCTGTAATCCTCTCCTACAAGGTCGGAGAGCTTTTTTATACCCTTTTCGTCAAATTCTTTTATTGCATCACGGTAATCATCTGTTCCTGAAAGTAATTTTTCACTTCCGTTTTTAAGTTCATCACCGGCTTTTGACAGTTTCCCCACTCCTTCCGACAAACTCTTTGATCCATTGTATATCCGGGAAACTCCCTTTGTATAATCCGATACACCTTTTGAAAGCGAGACCGAACCTGTATAAAGAGCGTCCGTTGACTCTTTAAGACCTTCAAGCATAGAAACAAGCGACGCCAGCTCGGGATTTACCGAAGCCATCTGTGCCAAAGCCTCTGTATCTACACTTTCAAGTGCCTTATTCATAGCCCCAAGTCCCTTTTTTAATGAATTTGCTCCGTTTTTCAGATCACCCGCATTATCATTTAATTCCTTCATGCCCGAGGACAGCTCATTCATCCCCTTTGCAGCTCCCAAAACACCGTTTACATATTCCTTCAGATAATCGTTTATTTCCAAAACTCCTTCATAGAGGTCATCACTATATATTGCAAGTTCCGCAGAGCCCTCCTTTAATTTTTTTGATTTATCCGCAACCTTTAAAAGATCGTTTATATCTTTCTTTTTTATGTCCGAAAAGATTCCGTTCGTAAACATCGTTTCCGTATAATCAAGTTCAAAATCCTTACATTTCCCGGTGATAACAACCTTCTCGTTTAGCTTTATATCCCCGGTAAGTTCACATTTTGAAAAACCTATTCGCTTTCCGAGCCCCACAGCTGCATAACCCACAGCAAAACTGTTTCCTCCGGAAATAACGGTTTTCCCTCCTTTAACCTTAACATGTGAAAAAACATCTGAAGGGAGAGCAACCATCGAAAGCGCGATAAAAGGTACCTTGCTTTTATTTTTATAACGAAATACAATTTTAAAATTTCCGTTTGCTCCCGCCATCTCCTCCGGTTTTTTCTTTTGCCCGTTAAGATAATATGAAATATTAATGCCCACAGGCGGCTTTTTTTCGGTATTTCCCTCATAAGTTATGGGCTGACCCTTGTTTTCCCAGATTATCCTGTCATCCTTATCCGTTGTAAACTCTTCATCCCCGTCCGGATTTATAATATCGGAAAGAGTACTGATATCCTCTATCGGTTTTTCTTCATCATCTGCCGTTATAGTTTCGGAAATCTTGATCTTCCTGATACTTCCATCGGCTTTTGCCTTGATATTTACCGTCTCTTCTTTGGAAGAAGGCCGGACTGTATCTTCATTTGGAAGAAACTCATCCTCTTTTTCATCTTCCTCCGCTTCTTCCACGATAACAGCCGCTTCATTGCTTTCTTTTTTACATCCGAAAAGTGAAACCGACAAACCCGCCGCAATGATCACGCAAAGAATTCTATTAAAAATCTTATTTTTCATGTCCTACCTCTTATTCATCCATCTTAAGCGCAACATCCATAGGTATCTTTCTTATCCTTCCAAACTCCAGGATCATGACCGCAAAATAAGTTATTGCTCCGGTCAGGATCATTTTGATCTTAACGTTCATAGGAATATAAATATCAAACCATCCGTGCATCTCCGACCTTATCATGACCTTAAACAAAGCCGTTAGCATGATCTCTTCTACAGGAATAAGCACTATAAGCGCGATAAGCACCACCACAGTAGTGGCTGCAATATATACCTTAACTATTTCCGACGTTTTATACCCCAATATCTTTGTCATTGAAACAGATACTGCATTTTTTTCAATGATCATCTTTGAAAGAAGATAAAGAATTGCTATAAAAATGATGACTGAAAAAATATCGAAAATATACATAAGCTTCCCCATAGAAGTAAGAAGCTGCCTCGAAACCTTGGTCATCGCATCCTTATCTATCACAGACCCTATGTATTTTTCATCTATATCATTGATCTTCTCATCGGAAAAATACCCCGAAAAGTATCCTCTTCCCAATCCGAGCTTTTCATTCATCTCATTTTGATCCATGAAAAGACAGATACTTCCGTTATAATCGTAAACACCGGTAACGGCAAAATCATAACTTTCATCCTCAAACTCTTCGCAGAGGGTGAACTTATCTCCCGGTCCCAGCATGAATTTATCCGCAAAAGCCTTTGAAATATATACCTCACCCTTTTTTATATCCAAAGGAATATAATTGCTTTTTTCGCTGAGTCCGTAAAGTGTTACCGCCTCTTTTATAAAACCCTCTTTCTCAACGGTATCCAGAGAATACACTGAAAATTTCTCAGCCTTGGGTGTTTCTGTTTCCACCCCCTTCTTAAAAGCCATCATCTCAAGCATGGCAGACATTTTCTCGTCTTCATCAAAAACTCCCACAGGAACCGTAAGCATATACTGGTATTTGCAAAGCATATTACTTTCGATCTTGTCACTGTACCTTTGCATTATCTCAGGGAAAGTAAGTCCAAACATCAAAATCAGATACGCAAACATTATTCCAAAGACCATGACCACGTAACTACTGACATTTTGAAAGATTATCCTTAGCCTGAATCTTGTAAAAAAAGGAAGTGCGGGCGGAAGTTTGAATGCTTTTTTCTTTTTCCTGTTGGTCAGATCCCTTCTTATAAACTGAAGAGGCGTAAACCTAAGCTTCCACACAAGCATGGAAAACGTCACTACTGCCATAATAATTATGGGAACAAAAGTTGTTTCAACAAAGGCTTCCGCGTTCCAAACAGTCACATATGTAGGCAGACTGTAACTTCCGTAATACATTTTCGCGTTAAAATCCTTTAAAAAAGTATAACCCACAACATTTCCGATCAATGCCGAAACAAGTGTCACGATCACAGGAACCGCCATATAATGCCTTATCATCTCGCCCCTTGTATAGCCCGAAGCACGAAGGGTTCCTATAACTTCAGCCTCATTTTGAATGGTATTTGAAATAGTTATGGTAAACACAAAAGCCAGTATAACTATCACAATATAAAGAAATATCCTTATCATCGCCATATCCGAGCCCATGTCTTCCGCAGTAAAAACTATGGCCTGATTTGCATATCTCGGAACATATTCATCTAATTTAACAACATCATTAAGCCCATCCAAAAAATCCTCAGACTTATCTTTTTCTTCCTCTTTATCCTTATAATGCTCCTTATATCTCCAGCCGTAACAATATTTACAGTTATCTGCGATCAGCCTTTCAAATTCTTTGGAGGAAATAAGCGCCACCCCGAATTTATTGGCGTCAAACATCATATCGTTATTATTTTCAAACATGGTGCTGTAATCGGTCAAAGCCACAAGCCCGGAAATGATAAATTTTTCTCCAAGCAGCTCTATTTCATCTCCCACCGAAAGTTCGTTATTATCCGCAAACATCCGGTCGATTGCGATCTGTTTCTCTCCCTCGGGAAGTTTTCCCTCCATAAGACACGGAAAATTTATTTCGGTTCTGTTCTTAAATACCCTCAATTTTGATGTCTTTCCAAGCAAAACATCTTTATAAAAAAGCTCATGCACCTTTGCCCCCAAAGCCTCGATCCTGTCTTTTTTATCACGATTAAGAGCCGTCTGCACCACAAAATGACCATCTTCCTGTTTATAAAGCTCATAACCGTCGTTATAAGCTTTTATCATACTTTTATCCGCCACAAGATATCCGGAAACTTCTCCTATCATCAGAACCATTAGGATAAATATAACAGCATACTTACCCAGATTTCCGGTCAATTCGCGCGGAAGTCTCTTAATAAGCGGATTTGTCCTCTTTACCATTCCAACTCCTTTGCGCTCTTCCTTTGTGTATTTCGGATTTCCTTCCTTATCATTCCGTCACGAAGCTTGACAACCCGGTCCGCCATCTCTCCGATCGACGAATTATGAGTGACCATAACGATAGTATTATGAAACTCCTTATTAACAGCATCTATAAGATCCAGGATATCTATAGATGTTTTTGAGTCCAACGCACCTGTAGGTTCGTCGCAAAGCAAAATATCGGGGTTCTTTATAATAGCCCTTCCTATAGCACATCTTTGCTGCTGACCACCCGAAAGCTGACTCGGCAGCTTATCCTGATGTGAGGTAAGTCCCAGTGTATCAAGCATTTTATCCATATCAAGAGGTTTTTGGGACAGATAGTACGTACCAAGTACAAGGAGAACATCCTGGATGTGCTGTCCAAGGGCGTTATGAATGATGAGGTGGGCAAACTCATTGAGGAGGCCGCCGACAAGACAATTCAGGAATTAGGAATCTGATA